>NZ_RRYE01000182.1 GCF_004010105.1 Microbacterium sp. CPCC 204701 | reverse complement strand
CGGCCGACCTCCTCAGGGTCGTGGCCGACCGTGATCACCCCGTCGGCCCAGTCGGCCGCCCACGCGGCCGTCGGCGCGGAGGCGGCGGCCGCGAACAGCGGAGGCGGCACGCTGGGCCTCGACCAGATCCGCGCGTCGTGCACGCGGAACGCGCCATCGTGGTCGACGCGTTCCCCCGCGATCAGGCGCCGCATGACGTCCACGGCCTGCGCGAGGCGGTCCTGCCGGTGGGTCTTCGGCGGCCACGGGGCACCTGTGACGTGCTCGTTGACGGCCTCGCCGCTGCCCAGCGCACACCAGAACCTCCCCGGGAACATCTCGGCCAGGGTCGCGATCGCCTGCGCCGTCACGACCGGGTGATAGCGCTGGCCGGGTGCGGTCACCGTGCCGAACGAGAGGCTCGTCGTGGCGAGCGCGGCCCCGAGCCAGCTCCAGGTGTATCCGGACTCACCCTGTGCGAGGCCCCATGGGGCGAGGTGATCGGAGCACATGGCGCCGTCGAAGCCCGCCCGCTCGGCATCCTGGACCGACGCGAGAAGGATGGACGGCGGCAGCTGCTCGTGCGATGCGTGATAGCCGAGGAACACCATGCCCTTCACACTGGGTGCGCGGATGGGCCGTCGGAAGGCTGTTGCGGGGGTTCGGCGGAGGTGCTAACGCACGACGCGGACCTGCGCCGGCATGTCAGTGCCCGTCGACGCCCAGGCCCCACATCTGGTAGCTCATGACCGATCCGGTCGGTATGGGGAACTCCGGCTCGTCGCCGAGGTAGATCGTCTCGCTGCCGAGGATGCGCCCGGTCTCGGTCGAGATCAGCATCACCTCGTCGTGCATGCCCGTCGCCGAGCGGGCCGAGATGCCGAACGCCTTCCGGCCGGCGCGGTCATGCGCGACGCCGAGAGTCTCGAGCCCGTCGTACTCCTCCAGCACCGTCAGCAGATCGGCCTCCTGGGCGTTGGTCAGCGTCCAGTGGTTCTTGAGATCCGCCACGGCGCGCAGCGCCTCGGCTCCCCCGCCAGGTCCGTACATCGCAATCGACTCCGCGACATACGACCGGTAGAAGTCGACCCCGCTGCCCGCCACCAGGAAGGGAATCGGCCGCTCCCCGTCCATGAGGTTCATCTCGCTCGGAATCTCGTCGTCGCGCAGCACGGTCCCTTCCTTCGGCGGATCCGCGCGTGTCGGCGGCTGGTCGTCGCCCGCGACGTAGGGCCGCCCGGCGGTCACGCGGATGTGCATGGCGAACGTCTCGTCCCACGCCGTGGAGACCACCTCGGGCGAGATGACGGTGCCACGGTCCTCGCCGTCCATCTGCGTATGCGAGTACCACGCGACGACCGTCGCCTCGCGCACGGGTTCCGCGGGCCCGGGCGACTGCGCGAGCTGATCGCGCGCGCGGGCGAGGTGCTCTTCGAAGGACAGATCGGATGCCTCGTAGACGAGCGGCGGCAGCCCCTCGGCAGCAGCCGGCGCCGGGGTCCCGAACGGGTCGACGACCAGAACGACGATCAGCGCCACCACTGCGGCCGCGGCGGCGGGGAGCGTCGCGATCCACCACATCCGGGCGCGCCGCCGCCTCCCCGCGCGCTCGGACGGCTCCGCGTCGATGCGCTCGACGATCCCGGACCAGATGCGCTCCCTGCGGGCGTCGAGCTCGGGCCCGGTCGCAAAGTCGACGGGATCGAGGGCGCGGAGCATGCGTGCAAGCTCGTCGTCGTCGCTGATCTCGCGCCTAGGCATAGGTCTCCGCCCCCTCTCTATCGCTGTCGCTCTCGGTCGGCCACGCGGCCCGCAGCGCCGCCTTGGCCCGGCTGAGCCGCTTCCACACCGCCTGCTCGGAGCACCCCAGCACGACCGCGGCCTCCGCCGCACCGAGACCATCCCAGTAGGTGAGCTGGAGCACCTCTCGGTGGGCAGGCGTCATCCGCGCGAGGAGGCTCCCGAGCGTGTCGAGGTCTCCGCCGTCGCCGGGAGCGGTGCGCATCAGCTCGGCGTCGCGCAGCGCGCGGCGTTCACGCTCGTGCCGGCGCAGCTCGGCCTTGACCAGGTTCGCGGCCGTGCGGATGAGCCAGCCGACCGGCTGCGGATGGTCGGCCGGCAGCTTGCGATACGCCAGCTCGAAGGTCGACGCGACGATGTCGTCGGCGCTCGCCGCGAGTCGACGGTTCACGAAGCGGTGCACCGCCTTGTAATGCGCACGGTACAGCGCCTCGAACCCGTCTCGCATACCCGTCCTGAACCCGCAGCCGACCAGGCAATGCTCTCATGCCCTCGCGACGCGCCCTCGCGACTGTCCACAGCGGCTCGCTCCCCGACGGGTGCCCACAACCCGGCTCTCACCAGGAAATGCCCGATGGGCGCCGATCCTGACATCCTGGCCGGATGACGAGGGAGTCAGCGGTGCACGCGACGGCGAGAGCGCCGGGGCGTCACGACGTCGTCAGTCCCAGTCGAGGTAGTCCTCGATCGGCCATGCGGTGGCGCCGACGTGCGTCACGGGGAACAGGTGCCCGGCACCCTCGACACCCACCACGCTCACGCGGTCGGGCGCGGTTGCCTGCAGCCGCTCGCCGTTCGCCGGGGGCGTGAGGCGGTCCTCCGCGCCCTGGACGACGAGGACAGGGACGGCCGGGGCGAGCGAGGACCATTGGATGTCGGGGGACGCCTCCTGCGCCGCGCGCTGCATCGCGTCGACCTCGCCGTCGCGAGCGCCCTCGGGGATGTCCGACCCCCCGGCACTGAGCTCGTCGGTCTGCTCCGCGCCCTCGACGCCGAGCAGCAGCACTCCGCCGACGCGTCCCGGGTGGTCGAGCGACACCGTGCGAGCGACCGAGCCGCCGAACGCGTGACCGCCGATCCACGCACCGGCGAGCCCGATGTGGTCCATCACGTCCACGACATCCTGCGCGAGGTCGTGCATCGACACCGTCGCGTCCGCGGCGGATGCGGGGTGGCGCGGACCCACGCGGACGACGCGGAAGTCCTCCTCGACGAGCGCGTGGGCGAGCGGCCCGAGGTAGCTGATGTTCAGACCGCGGCCCGGGACCAGCACAACCGCGGGACCGGTGGTCCCCTCATCGGCGTACGGGATCGCGCGGCCGTCGGGCTCGAAGATCTGGGTCTCGGTCACGGTGTGGGGTCCTCTCACTCAGACGTTGAAGCGGAACTCGACGACATCGCCGTCCTGCATGACGTAGTCCTTGCCTTCCAGGCGCGCCCTGCCTTTGGCGCGCGCCTCGGCGACGGAGCCCGCGGCGACGAGATCGCCGAACGAGATGACCTCGGCCTTGATGAAGCCCTTCTCGAAGTCGGTGTGGATCACGCCCGCGGCCTGGGGCGCCTTCCAGCCCTTGCCGATCGTCCAGGCGCGGGCCTCCTTGGGCCCGGCCGTCAGGTACGTCTGCAGTCCGAGGGTGTCGAAGCCGATGCGCGCGAGCTGGTCGAGACCGGACTCCTCCTGCCCGGTCGACGCGAGCAGCTCCGCGGCGTCCTCGGGGTCGAGGTCGATGAGCTCCGACTCGATCTTCGCGTCGAGGAACACGGCCTTGGCGGGCGCCACCAGAGCCTCCAGCGCCGCCTTCTTCGAGGCATCCGTCAGCACCGCCTCATCGACGTTGAAGACGAAGATGAAGGGCTTCGCGGTCAGCAGGCCGAGCTCTTTGACAGGGGTCAGATCGATGTTTGACGCCGACAGCAGCACGCCGTGCTCGAGCGCGTCCTTCGCGGCGAGCGCGGTCTCGAGCACGATCGGGTCGGCCTTCTTGCCGCGGACTTCCTTCTCGTACCGGGCGATCGCCTTGTCGAGGGTCTGCAGGTCGGCCAGCTGCAGTTCGGCGTTGATCGTCTCCATGTCGCCCTGCGGGTTCACCGCGCCGTCGACGTGCACGACGTCGTCGTCGCTGAACCCGCGCACGACCTGGGCGATGGCATCCGCCTCGCGGATGTTCGCGAGGAACTGGTTGCCGAGCCCCTCGCCCTCCGAGGCGCCACGGACGATGCCCGCGATGTCGACGAACGACACCGCCGCCGGGAGGATGCGCTCCGAGTGAAAGATCTCGGCGAGCGTCTCGAGCCGCGGATCCGGCAGGTTGACCACCCCGATGTTCGGCTCGATCGTCGCGAACGGGTAGTTCGCCGCGAGCACCTGATTCTTGGTCAGGGCGTTGAAGAGGGTCGACTTGCCGACGTTCGGGAGACCGACGATGCCTATTGTGAGAGCCACGGGCATCCAGTCTAGATGCCGGGCCCGCGCGCCCGCCGCCGCGGCCGGCAGGCTAGGGACGAATGCCGCGATAGGCGCGCGTCACGTACGGGACGTCGACGACCTCGGCGCCCGTGTCGTCGTGCCGCCGGTGCGCGTCGAAGAGATCCGCGACCGCGGCGAGGATCCGGCCACGGTCCTCGGGCGTCGCCGTGATGACGTAGCTGCGCGACGACACCATGTCGAGCAGCCCCTCGAGGCCGAGCGTGCGCGTCCACCGCCACACCTGCTCCTCGAGCGGGTCGAACGGAGGATCCACCCGGGGTCCGTCCGCGGACAGCATCCGCTCGGCATGGCTGCCGTGCATCACGCGCGTCAGCTCTGCGATCCAGGGCACGGACTCGTCGCGGATGTTCCACACGAGGCCGAGGACACCCCCGCTCCGCAGCACGCGCGCGGCCTCGGCCGAGGCCGCGGCGACATCGACCCAGTGCCACGCCTGCCCGAGCAGCACCGCGTCGAGCGATGCGTTCGGCAGGGGCATCCGCTCGGCCGTGCCCGCGAAGGTCGGCACGCCGTGGACGTGATCACGGAGCGCCGCGAGCATGCCGGGGTCGGGGTCGACCGCGACGACCTCGGCGCCGGTCTCGACGATCGTGCGGGTGAGCTTGCCGGTTCCGGCGCCGACGTCGGCGGCTCGCAGCGCGCGGTCGGGCTGCCGCACCGGGGCGAGCATCCAATCCACAGCCTCGCGCGGGTAGTCCGGCCGCCCCGACTCGTAGGCGCGGGCGGCCGAGCCGAACGACAGCGACATGTCCTCGCGACTGGCCATGGTTCGAGCCTATGCCGAGCGGGGCGGGCGCTGTCGAGCGCCGACGGCACGTCGAGCGCCGACGAACGCGGCGCGCCTCCGCCGCTGTCGCATCCGCCCGGGCGAGTCTGAGGACGTGCCCCTGGACTTCACCGCGATCGACTTCGAGACGGCGAACTCCAGCAACGCGTCGGCCTGCGCCGTCGGCCTCGTGCGCGTGCGCGGCGGCGAAATCGTGGACAGGACGGGCTGGCTCATCCGTCCGCCCGCCGGGCACGACGCCTTCTTCGAGCTGAACACCCGCATCCACGGCATCCGCGCCGAAGACGTGATCGGCGCGCCGACGTGGACCCAGCAGCTGTCGGATCTCGCGGCGTTCGCCGGCGACGACATCCTGGTCGCGCACAACGCGGGGTTCGACATGGCCGTCATCAAGCGCGCGTGCGACGCGACCGGCGACGAGTGCCCGCCGTACCGCTACGCGTGCAGCCTGCAGGTCGCGCGCAAGGTCTATCGGCTCGAGTCGTACCGCCTGCCCTTCGTCGCCGCCGAGGCGGGCTTCGCCGACTTCCCGCATCACAACGCGACCGCCGACGCGCTCGCATGCGCCCACGTCATGATCGACGCCGCGCGGCGCGTCGGCGCCGACGACATCGACGGTCTGGCCGAACTCGCCGGCGTGCGCGTGTCGCAGATCGAGATCGCAGCGGCTCCCACCGTCTCGTTCGTCGTCGCCTGAGTCCGGATGCGCCCGCGCCGGTGCCGCATCGGCGTTGTGCGCAGGCGATGTCGGGGGTCCGGGGCATCCTGTGGACATGGACGCACTCCTGCTCTCGGCGATCGCGATCGCGACGCTCGTCCTCGGCGCGATCGCGGGCTGGGCGGCGGGGTTCGCACGCGGTGCCACCCGCGCGGCGCGCGAGAACGCCGATCTGCGTGCGCGGCTGGCCGCGGCGGACGCAGCCCGTCAGGGAGTGCAGG
>NZ_RRYE01000181.1 GCF_004010105.1 Microbacterium sp. CPCC 204701 | reverse complement strand
CGGTGCGGGCGGCGGCGTCCACCGTCACGCCGCGAAGCCCCGCGAGCGAGACGAGCACCGCGTCTGAGAGGTCGGTGTCGGCGAGCGCCAGGGCGGCGTGGCCGGTCGACTGGGGCGCCACGCGGAGTCCGGATGCCGCGGCCGCACGCACGACCTCGACCACCTCCTCCGCGGTCTCGGGACGCACGACGGCGATCGGACGCTGGTCGACGGCGACGTTCCACGGCGCGCGGGCGAGATCGTAGCCGGGGTCGCCGGCGAACTGGGCACGGGCGCCGAGCGCCGCCCTGAGGGAGGTCGCGCGATCGCCGGTCGTGGTGGTGATGTCGGACAAGGTCATGAGTGCTCCTGGTTGTCGATCGAATGGGCCTTCGCCACTCTGGCCGGTGCCGGCGCGGGAGACCATCCCAGATCATGAGGGAATCTCGTCCCCCCAGATACCTGGGATAGCGGCGAGCCGGCCGGAGGAGCACACTGATGCCATGGCCTCGGCACTGGCGATCGGTCGCGCGCGCAGCGACATCGACGTGATCTCGCGCGCCGGCCTGCCGCTGCACCACTTCATGGACGAGGCGACCGCCTCGCTGCAGGGCGTCATGCCGTTCGTCGCAGCGTGCGTCTCGACTCTCGACCCGGCGACGACGATGGTCTCGAGCGTGCGCAAGATCGGCGCGCTCGACGGCCGCAACGAGCAGGACGTCGCGTGGTCGCAGATCGAGTACGGCAGCGACGATCCGACGTCGATCACGGCGATGGTGGCGGCCGGGCAGATCGCCGTCGGCATCCGCCACGCCACGCACGGCGTGCTGGATCGCTCCGTCCGCATGACCGAGCTCCTCGTGCCGCACTTCGATTTCGGCGATGAGGCGCGCGTCGTGTTCGTCGACCGCAGCGGCGCGTGGGGGCACATCTCGCTCTTCCGCGGCGACGACGACCCGGCGTTCGGGGTCGACGAGATCGAATTCCTCTCGGCCGTCGCGCCGGCGTTCACGCGCGGCTTCCGCACGGGTCTGCTCGCGCAGCTCGGCCGGGCGGATGCCGCACCTCAGTCCGGCCCGGCGGTCATCGTGTTCGACGCCCACGACCGCATCGTGCAGTCGACCCCCGGCGCACAGGCGCACCTTGCGCTCATGAGGTCGGTGGCCGGGATGGGGGATCCGCTGACCTCGGTGCAGGCGCTGGTGAGCGGCGCTCGGCGCTTCGCCCGCGGAGAGACCGAGCGGATGCCGCAGATCCGGGTCCGCACGAACGACGGCGTGTGGGTCGTGCTTCGTGCGTCGCCGCTCGGCGGCGCGGGCGAGCGTGCCGGGGATGTGGTCGTGACGATCGAGGAGGCGCGACCGCAGGAGGTGATCGACCTCGTGGCGGCGGCGTTCGAGCTGACCGCGCGGGAGCGGGAGGTCGTGGCGATCGTGCTGCGCGGCGCCGGCACGCGTGAGATCGCGGCGGAGCTGCACCTCTCGCCCTACACGGTGCAGGACCACCTGAAGTCGATCTTCGACAAGGCCGGCGTCGCGAGCCGCCGCGAACTCGTCGCGCGCGTGTACTTCGACCAGTACGTGCCCCGCATGGGCATCGAGATCGGCGCGAGCGGCTGGTACGCGGGCTGACATGGCCGACCAGCCGCCGCCGGGGTGGTACGACGACGGCACCGGCAAACAGCGCTGGTGGGACGGCGCACGCTGGACCGAGCATTTCATCGACCTGCGCGACCCCGGGACCGAACTGCGGACGGATGGCGGACCCGCCGCCTCGGGCACGGCGGGGCCCGGCTGGTACGACGATCGGCGGGGGCGGCAGCGCTGGTGGGACGGGCGCCGGTGGACGACCTCGGTCCGCTACAGCGGAGACGAGCAGCAGTTCGCCGGTGTCGTGATCGACGGCCGCTGGATCCATCTCGGTGACCTGAGCCAGCCGGTCGGCGAGGTGTCGGCATCCGTCGACACGGGCGACGCGCTGCTCGGACGGCCGGACTTCACACGGACCGCGGTCGAACGGCGCCTGTTCGGGCCCGGTGGCGGGGTTACGCCCCGCACGCTGAACCGTGCGATCGCACGGAGCACGCTCTACGTCGTCATCGCGGGCGCGCAGGTGTGGGTCGCGCCCGTCGCACTCGGCGAAGAAGCCGAGGCGCGGCGCTTCGTGGGGTGGGTCAACGCGAGCGCGCAGCACTACCGGTATTGACCGGCGCCCGGTCTCCGAGCCCCCGGGAACGCTGCTCAGTCGGGCAGCGCGAGCGGGATCTCGCGATCGGCGTCCCACGGCTCGGTCCAGCCGAGGCGGTCGAACAGCCCGTCGAGCACCATGCCCGTGAAGCCCCACACCACGTGCGCGCCGGTCGGGTGATGCACCAGGAAACCCGGTCCGCGCCATTCCTGGCCGTCGCGGCGGATCACCGTCGAACCGCGGTTCGCTGGGTCGATCAGGTCGGCGACCGGCGCACGGAACACCGCGGCGGACTCGGCCTCGTCGACGACGCGGACGGGCGACGGATGCCGCCACCACCCCAGCACGGGCGTCACGAGGTGCTGCGAGTACGCGAGCGGGATGTTCTCGAGGGTGCCGAGCACCTCGACGCCGGCGGTGTCGAGCCCGGTCTCTTCGCGCGCTTCGCGCAGGGCCGCCGACACCGGCCCGTCGTCGTCCGGATCGACGCGACCCCCGGGGAACGCGACCTGCCCCGGGTGCGAGCGCAGCGTCGTCGCGCGTGCCAGGAGCAGCACGTCGAGGTCGCGCGAGACGGCGCGGGGCTGCGCGTCGTGATCGCTCGGCAGTGAGTCGAGCACGCCGAAAAGGATCAGCACCGCGGCCGGGCGGGAATCCTCTGGCGTCGGCAGTCCGGCGAAGGCCTCGAATCCGTCGTGGCCTCGCGCCGCCGCCGCGGCTTCGGCGAGCGCGACCAGCTGCCCGCGGGCGCTGAGCGAACGGCGTGTCGGCGAGGAGGGAGGCACCGGCATCCGTTCAGGGTACGCCCGCCCGCCGACACGAGGGCGCGCGATGGCGGTCAGCCCGCCGGACCCTGGTAGCCGAGCCCGGAGCTGATGCGGTCGGCGGTCTCGATCACGATGCGGCCGAGCTCGGCCTCGCGGGTCTCGAGGTCGATCGTCGTGCGGGGCCCCGAGATCGACACCGCGGCCGCGATCCTGCCGAACTGGTCGAGGATCGGCGCTGCGACCGACGCCCGGCCGAGCACGAACTCCTCGAACTCGGTCGCGTACCCGCGGCGCGAGATGAGGGCGACCTCGCGGTCGAGCTGCTCATGCGAGGTGATGGTCGCCTCGGTGAAGCGCACCAGCTCGGGCATCAGCTTCGTGCGCTGATCGCGCGACGTGCCCGGAAGAGTGGACTTGCCGATGCTCGTGGCGTGCCGCGGCACGCGCTGCCCCATGAGGGAGTGCGACTTGGGCGACAGCGGTCCCTCGAAGTTGCAGAGGTACACCAGCTCGGCGTCGCGCAGGAGCGCGATGTTGACGCCCAGACCAAGCTGACCGGCGAGGTTCTGCGCGATCTGGCGACCCACGCGATGCACGCGGTTCTGATTGATCGCCACGCCCGCGAGCGTGAGCAGCTCGGCCCCCAGGAAGTAGAGCATCGTCTGCGGGTCACGCTCGACGAGGCCTCCCGCCTCGAGCGTGGCCAGCAGGCGGGATGCCGTGGACTGGCCGATCCCGGCGGCCCGGGCGACGTCGCCCACCCTCATCGGCTCGCCCCCGGCGAACGACTCCAGCACAGAGATCGCCTTCTCGACGCTCTGATTCGCACCCTTTTCTGCGGGCATCGTGCCTCCGTCAGTACGTGACCCGTCTCTGGGCCTCTCTCAGTATGCACCACATCTCATGCACAGAGTGCATGACCCTTGCATGTAGTGCGCGGGTCGTGCACTCTGTAGTCGGCGCAGATCGATGGCGCCGGATCTGAGAGTCGCAGCCGACGCCCAGTTCCCGAAATTCTCGAAGGACGACGATGACCTCATCCAGCGTGGTGCACCCCGACACCGCTGCTCGGCGGAAGCGTGGCGCTCCCCTCGGCGAGCGCACCTTCCTGACCTTCCTGCTGCTCCCGGGTGTCGTGCTGCTGTGCGCCATCGTGCTGTATCCGCTCATCCGGTCGCTGATCTCGGCATTCTTCGACGAGAGCCTGCTGTACCCGGGCATGACCTTCGTGGGTCTCGACAACATCCTCGCCGTGCTCACCGACGACTTCGGCCGGCTCGTGCAGCAGACCCTCATCTTCACCGTGGGCGCGACGATCGCGCCCTTCCTGATCGGCCTCGCCCTCGCCCTCGTACTGAATCAGCGGTTCCCGGGTCAGCGGTTCCTCCGCGGCGCGTTCCTCATCCCGTGGCTCATCCCCGGCGTCGTCGTGTCGTTCCTGTGGATGTGGATCTTCGACGCGAACTACGGCGTCCTCAACGGCATGCTGATCAGCCTGGGAGCGATGGACAGTCCCATCGCGTGGCTTTTCCAGACCGACACCGCGCGGGCGGCGCTGATCATCGCGAAGACGTGGAACACGTTCCCCTGGATCATGGTGATGATGCTCGCGGCGCTGCAGACCGTGCCGGGAGAACTGCACGAGGCGGCCGCGATGGACGGAGCCGGCACCGTCCGCCGATTCTTCGCCGTCACATGGCCGCACATCCGGGGCGTCGCGGGCTTGGTCATCCTGCTGGAGTTCATCTGGAACTTCCAGCACTTCGACACCATCTTCGTGCTCACCGGCGGCGGCCCGGCCGGAACCACCAGCACATTCGCCACCGAGGTGTACGACACCGCGTTCAGGGGCTACGACCTCGGCCACGCCGGCGCGCTCGGCATCCTGTGGATGGCGCTGCTCACGGTCCTCGTGGTGCTGTACGTCTGGCTCTCCGAGCGCGGCGAGAAGGGAGCCCGCCGATGACCGCAATCGCCCCCGCACCCCCGGTCCTCCGCTCCGAGGACGCCGCGCCCGAGATCGTGCGCCGGCGCCGCGGCCGCGTCCGCTGGGGCATGTGGATCTCGCTCGCGGTCATCGCACTCTTCGGGTTCGCGCCCGTGTACTGGCTGCTGGTCACCTCCCTCACGCCGACGAACCTCGTCTTCGCGTTCCCGCCCACGCTGTTCCCACGCGAGATCACGTTCGAGCACTACGCGACGGTGCTCGGCAACCCCCTGATCTTCGGGTACCTGCGCAACAGTGTCATCGTCTCGGTGATCACCGCCGTGCTGGCCGTCGCCGTCTCGATGTACATGGGTTACGCGTTCTCGAAGTACCGCTTCGCCGGCCGCAAGTCGCTCATGTACTTCGTGCTGTCGAGCCAGATGTTCCCGCAGGCGCTGCTGCTGGTGACGCTGTACCTGGTGTTCGCGCAGTTCGGCCTGCTCAACACCTACCTCGCGCTCATCGTGTCGTTCACGACCTTCACGCTGCCGCTGTGCGTGTGGATGCTGAAGGGCTTCTTCGACGCGCTGCCCGACGATCTCATCGAGGCCGCCAGGATCGACGGCGCAGGGCCGTGGCGGATCTTCCACTCCATCGTGTTCCCGCTGGCCGCACCCGGGCTCGTCGCGGCGGGCCTCTTCGCCTTCGTGCGCGGCTGGAACGACTTCATCTTCGCGCTCACTCTCGCAGGGCCCGACCGGCAGACCCTTCCGCCGGGCCTCGTGAACACGTTCATCTCGGAGGCCAGCACCTCGTGGCCGGCCCTCATGGCCGCGTCGCTCATCGTGTCGGTGCCGGTGTGCGTGGCCTTCATCCTCCTCCAGCGCTTCCTCGTCGGCGGCATCACGGCCGGCGCGGTCAAGGGCTGACACCCGTCCTGCATCACCTCCCATCCGATTCGAAGGAGAACTCATGGCAACGGAATTCTCGCGGCGCTCGCTGCTGCGGTACTCGGTGTTCGGGCTCGGCGGCGTCGCCGTGCTCGGCCTGGTCGGCTGCGCACCGGGCGGCTCGTCCGGGCCGGCGGCCACACCAGGCGGCGCCGGCACCCCGACGGACTTCGCGTTCGCGTCGTGGAGCCTGTCGGAGGAGGCGGCCAA
>NZ_RRYE01000180.1 GCF_004010105.1 Microbacterium sp. CPCC 204701 | reverse complement strand
CGCCGACCGCCCCGTCGGGATGCTGTCCGGCGGCGAGCAGCAGCGCCTCCGCGCCGGCCAGGCGCTCGCCGACGACCCGCTGCTGCTCCTGTGCGACGAGCCGCTCACGAGCCTCGACCTCGCCAACCAGCAGGCCGTGATCGGCCTCATCGACCGGCATCGGCGCGAGAAGGACGCCGCAGTGCTGCTCGTGACGCACGACATCAATCCCCTCCTCGGCAAGGTCGACCGCATCCTGTACATCGCGAACGGACGGTTCACGCTCGGGACGCCCCAGGAGGTGCTGCGTTCCGACGTGCTCACCGCGCTGTACGGTGCGCACGTGTTCGTCCTGCGGGCGGGTGACCGGCTGGTGGTCGTCGGTGCGCCCGACGCTGAGGCATCCCATCACCACCACGACGGGGTGGTGGCGTGAACTGGGACGACATCGCCGACGCGATGTTCGGCGGCCTGCCGTTCTACGGCGAGATCCTCGCGCTCGTGTCGAACTCGGTGTGGGCGGGCGCGGTGCTCGGGCTCGTCGGCGGGCTCATCGGCGTGTTCGTGATGCAGCGCGACATGGCGTTCGCGGTGCACGGCATCAGCGAGCTGTCGTTCGCCGGGGCCGCCGCCGCGCTGCTCATCGGCTGGGACGTGGTGACCGGCTCGATCGTGGGATCGCTCGTCGCCGCCGCCCTCATCGGAGTGCTGGGCGCCAAGGCGCGCGACCGCAACTCGATCATCGGCGTGCTCATGCCGTTCGGCCTCGGCCTCGGCATCCTGTTCCTCTCGCTCTACGACGGGCGCAGCGCGAACCGGTTCAGCCTGCTCACGGGGCAGATCGTGTCGGTGCAGACCGGCCAGCTCGGCTGGCTCGCCGCGATCGGCGTGGTCGTGCTGCTGGGGCTCCTGCTCATCTGGCGCCCGCTGCGGTTCGACTCGCTCGATCCTCAGTCCGCCGCTGCGCGGGGCGTGCCGACGACCGCAGTCTCGCTGGCGTTCATGCTGCTGCTCGGCCTCGTCGTGGCGGTGGCCGTGCACATCATCGGTGCGCTGCTCGTGATGGCACTGCTGGTCACCCCGGCCGCCGCGGCGATGCGCGTCGCGTCGGGTCCGCTGTCGGTGCCGCTGCTGTCGGCGCTGTTCGGGTTCGTCTCGGCCGTGGGCGGCATCCTGCTCGCGATCATGGGCACGCTGCCGGTGAGCCCGTACATCACCACGATCTCGTTCGCGATCTACGTGGTCTGCCGTGTCATCGGCGCGCGTCGTGGCAGGGTGACGCGCGCGGCGCCCCCGACCGTCCTCACCGCCTGAGCCGGCGCCCGCGCTCGGCCTCGTCCAGGTGTCACGACACGCGAAATCGGCGCCGCGATCCCGCGTGTTGCGCCACCTGGATCCGCGGCATCCGTGGTGGCCGGCCGTTCGGGTGTCGCGACACGCGGGAACTCGAGTCGTGATCCCGCGTGTTGCGCCACCTGGAGCAACGGGAACCTGAAGAAGGGTCGCCGAGCAGTCCCGATCGTCAGGGCGGCGACGCGGCGAGGTGGGCGGCGAGGCGACGGACGGTCTCGGCCAGATCGGGCGGCTCGAGGACCGTCACGGGTGCGGTCAGCGCAAGGCGGGCGACTGTCATGGCGAGCCGGCCGAGATCCTCGCCCCGGATCAGCACGAGGCAGGAGTCCGCCCCCCGCTCGATCGGGGTGTGATCGACGAATCGGAGCACTTCCTCGAGTTCGGCGAAGCCCGCTCGGATCGCGAGCTTCGCCTCACGACGACGGGGCGCCGGGCCGATCGAATCCGCGACGAAGCTCGCCGCATCGCCACCGGGGATCTCGCGGGGCGTGAACTGCCCGCCGACCGGCCGCAGCTGCCGCAGCCGGTCCAATCGGAACGTGCGCCAGTCCTCGCGATGCCGATCCCATGCGACGAGATACCAGCGGCGCCCGGCAGTGACGAGCTGGTGCGGCTGGACGAGCCGCCGGCTGCTTTCGCCATCGCCACGCCGGTAGTCGAAGCGAACATGCTCGTGGTCGCGGCGGGCCGCCGCGAGCACGCTGAGCGCCTCGGGGTCGATGATGTCGCCGTCGGCCGCGCCCCGTATCGAGATGACGCTCGAGTGCAGTGCCGACACCCGCCGGCGCAGCCGGTCGGGCAGGAGCTGCTCGATCTTCGCCAGGGCGCGCAGCGACGTCTCCTCGATGCCGTCGATGGCCGCCTCGGCGGCGTACCGCAGGCCCACGGTCACCGCCACGGCCTCGTCGTCGTCGAGGATCAGGGGCGGCAGGTGCGCCCCCGTCGCAAGTCGGTAGCCCCCGTACTTCCCCGTCGTGGCATCGACCGGATAGCCGAGGCCGCGCAGGCGATCGACGTCACGACGCACTGTCCGCTCGGTCACCTCGAGGCGTTCGGCGAGCTCGCCGGCCTGCCAGAACCGGTGGGTCTGCAGGAGCGAGAGCAGCTGCAGTGCTCGACCCGTGGGATCTTCCCGCATCTCCTCGGCCATCCTTCTCTCTAGGACCGATCCTGTCCGAAATGCATCCTACGGTGGCGGCAGCCGATCGCGCCTGACCCGAGATCGGCAACCGAGAGAGGAAGTGCGATGTCCCATCCAGCCGAGTTCCCCGAACCCACGCTCGTTGCCGTCAACGGCGTGGAGCTCGAAGTCTTCGAAGCAGGGCGTGAGAATGCCGGCAGGCCGATCGTGCTCTGCCACGGCTGGCCCGAGCACGCCTTCTCGTGGCGCCACCAGGTGCCCGCCCTGGTCGCCGCGGGCTACCACGTCATCGTCCCGAACCAGCGGGGGTACGGCAACTCATCGCGTCCGACCGAAGTGACCGGGTACGACATCGAACATCTGACGGGCGATCTCGTCGCGCTTGTGGATCACTACGGGTACGACGACGCCGCCTTCGTCGGTCACGACTGGGGTGCGATGGTCGTCTGGGGGCTCGCCTTGCTTCACCCGAACCGCGTCACGTCGCTGATCAACCTGAGCCTGCCGTATCAGGAGCGCGGTGAGACACCGTGGATCGAGCTCCTGGAAGCGATGCTCGGCCCCGACTACTACTTCGTCCACTTCAATCGGCAGCCAGGTGTGGCCGATGCCGTGCTGGAAGAGAACACACACCGATTCCTCCGCAACCTGTACCGCAAGAACGAGCCGCCTCGAGCGCCGGAGCCCGGAATGGCGATGATCGATCTCGCCAGGGCGGAGACGCCACGGGGCGAGCCTTTGATGAGCGACCGAGAGCTGGCGGTCTTCGTCTCGGCGTTCGAGACCTCGGGGTTCACCGGCAGCATCAACTGGTACCGCAACCTCGATCGCAACTGGCGCCTGCTGGCGGACGTGGACCCGATCATCCACCAGCCTGCGCTCATGATCTACGGCAGCCGGGATGTGATCCCGCAGTCCGAACGGCTCGCGGACTTCGTGCCCCGCGTGGACGTGATCAGCCTGGATTGCGGTCACTGGATCCAGGAGGAGATGCCGGAAGAGACGAACCACGCGATTCTGACGTGGTTGGCACAGCACGGCGGCTGAGACCCCCTCGCCCGGGCGCCCTGGCGCCCGGGCGATGCTCAGGCGCCGTCGGTAGACTCCCCGGCATGGCCCAGCGCAATACGTGGCAGCGCGAACGCGTGCGCGAAGCGCTCACCGACGCCCGTGGCTTCGTGAGCGCCCAGTCGCTGCACGCGATCCTGCGCGACGAGAACACCGGAATCGGGCTCGCGACCGTGTACCGCGCGCTTGCGGGTCTCGCGGCGCAGGGGGACGCCGACTCGCTGCAGAGCCCCGAGGGCGAATCCCTGTACCGCGCGTGCGTCAGCAGCGGTCACCACCACCACCTCATCTGCCGTTCGTGCGGCCTGACCGTCGAGATCGAGGCGACCGACGTCGAGCAGTGGGCCAAGAGCACGGCCGAGAGCCACGGCTTCCGCGACGCCGAGCACATCGTCGACATCTTCGGGCTGTGCGCCTCGTGCGCGATGGCGCGGGAGAAGAGCGGCGTCGAGAAGCGTGACGCGGACTGACCCCACGGCGCGGGCGGGCTCGATGAGCCATGCCCACGGATCGACGGATGCTGCGCCGCGGCCATCCGCGCAAGCCCGCACCCTGCTCTGGCTCGGCGTCGGCCTCGCCGTCGTCGCCGGGCTCTTCGTGATCGACTGGCTCGCTCCGGCGCTGTTCCCGGCATCGTTGTCGACCCGCGCTCAGGACGGACTGACCCTCGCGGTCAGCGTGCTCATCGAATCGCTGCCGTTCGTCGCGCTCGGCGTCGTTCTCTCGATCGTCGTGCAGGTGTGGGTGCCGCCGGGCGTCATCGAGCGATGGATGCCGCGCCGCGCGTGGGCGCGCCGCGCAGTGCTGTCGCTGCTCGGCATGGTCGTGCCGGTCTGCGAATGCGGCAATGTGCCGTTCGCGCGCGGACTGCTGATGCGCGGATTCTCGGTGTCGGAGACGCTCACGTTCCTCGTCGCGGCGCCGATCGTGAACCCCATCGTGATCATCACCACGCACCAGGCGTTCGGGTACAGCGACGGCATCCTCATCGCGCGCCTCCTTGGCGGCTACGCCATCGCGAATCTCATCGGGTGGCTGTACTCGCGGCATCCGTCGCCCGACGCGCTGCTCACGGACCGCTTCCGCGACACGTGCGACATGGCCCTTCGACACGCTCGGGAATCGGGGATGCGGGGCGGCCAGTGGCGCCGCACGCTCGCGCAGTTCGTCGTCGAGCTGCGCGCAGTCATGCCGGCGCTCGTCATCGGCTCCGCGCTCGCGGGGGCGGTGCAGGTGCTCATCCCGCGCGAGGCGCTCGTCGCCATCGGGTCGAACCCCGCCCTGTCGATCGTGGCCATGATGTCGCTCGCGATGATCGTGTCGATCTGCTCGAACGTCGACTCGTTCTTCGCGCTGTCGTTCGCCTCGACCTTCACGCCCGGCTCGCTCGTCGCGTTCCTGCTCGTCGGGCCGATCGTCGACGTCAAGATGCTCGCGCTCATGCGCACGACGTTCACGTGGCGCACGCTCGGCGGCATCGTCGTGGTGGTCGTGCTGGCGGCGTTCGCGATCGGAACGGCGGTGAACCTCCTTGCGTAGCGCGCAGTTCGTCGGCACGCGGTGGCTCGGAGTCGGGCTCGCCTCGATCCTCGCCGTGGTCACGCTCTCGCTCGCGGTCACCGGCCGGCTCGGGCTCTACATCAACCCCGACTCGACGTGGTTCGCCGTGTCGATGGCGGTGGTGGTGCTCGCCGGCGCGGTGGCATCGTTCGCGCTGCCGCTCGGCGCCGAGTCCGATCACGGCCACGACCACGGCGGCGTCGGCGTCGGCACGGGCTCCGAAGATCGGAGGAGCGCACGCGAGCCGGAGTTCTCGCCGCTGATCCTCCGACACGGCGACGAACCTCCGACACCCGCGACGCACGACGGGCACGTGCATGGGCACGCGCACGAGGCGCACGGCGGGCATGACGGGCACGTGCACCGCAGCCATCCCGCCGCGGTGGCGGCGACGATGGTCGGCGGGATCGCGGCATCGGGCGTCGTCGTGCTCACGCTCGTGCTGCCGCCTGCGTCGCTGAGCGCCGAGCTCGCGATGTCGCGCGACGTCGGCGCGGCGCCGCTGTTCGGCGGCGCCGACACGATCCAGCTGGCCTCGACCGGAGACACCGCCTCGTTCGGCGTCGGCGAGTGGTCGACGGCGTTCGCGACCGCGACCAACCCCGACGCGTTCGACGGCGACGCGGTCGAGCTCACCGGGTTCGTCACCCCAGGCGAGGACGGGGACTTCGACATCACGCGCCTCGTGATCACCCACTGCGTGATCGACGCGCAGCCCGCGAGCGTTCCCGTCGTCGCCGGCGACCTCCCGACGGCCGGACAGTGGGTGACGGTCACCGGCACCGTGCGCGCGTCGTCCGACGGACGCCTCGTGCTCGAGGCCGCGTCGGTCGACGAGATCCCCGAGCCCGAGGACCCGTATGAGTACTGAGTCCGGCACGCGGCGGGCGCAGACCCGGCGTCGTCGCGGGCGTGCGTTCGCGGGCGCCTTCGCGATCGTCATCGGCGCGCTCGCGGTGCTCGGTCTCGCGGGCGCGGCGGTGGGCGTCGCGCAGGGCCCCCGGGTCACCGAC
>NZ_RRYE01000018.1 GCF_004010105.1 Microbacterium sp. CPCC 204701 | reverse complement strand
GCCGACCAGGCGGTCCATGCCGGCATCCTCCCACTCCACCGAGAGGGGTCCGTCGTAGCCGATCGCGTTGAGCATGCGGAAGGCGTCCTCCCACGGCACGTCGCCGTGACCGGTGGAGATGAAGTCCCAGCCGCGTCGCGGGTCGGCCCACGCCAGGTGCGACGCTAGCCGGCCGTTGCGGCCGTTGAGGCGCTTTTTCGTGTCCTTGCAGTGCACGTGGTAGATGCGGTCCTGGAAGTCCCACAGGAACCCGACCGGGTCGAGGTCCTGCCACACCATGTGCGAGGGGTCCCAGTTCAGGCCGAACGTCTCGCGGTGACCGATCGCCTCGAGAGTCCGCTCGGTGCTCCAGTAGTCGTACGCGATCTCGGACGGGTGCACCTCGTGCGCGAAGCGCACGCCCACCTCGTCGAACACGTCGAGGATCGGGTGGAAGCGCTCCGCGAAGTCGCGGTAGCCGGCTTCCACCCACGCCTCCGACGCCGGGGGGAACATGGCCACGGCCTTCCAGATCGACGAGCCGGTGAAGCCCGTCACCGTCTTCACGCCGAGCCTGGCCGCCATCCGCGCGGTGAGCTTCATCTCTTCGGCCGCGCGCTGACGCACGCCCTCGGGGTCGCCGTCACCCCACACGCGATCGTTCAGGATGTCGCGGTGTCGCTGGTCGATCGGATCGTCGCACACCGCCTGCCCGGCGAGGTGGTTCGAGATCGTGTGCACCTTCAGTCCGTTGCGCTCGAGGATGTCGAGCCGGCCCTGCACGTAGGCGTCGTCGTCCCACCTCGACACATCGAGGTGATCGCCCCACGAAGCGATCTCGAGTCCGTCGTAGCCCCATCCGCCCGCGAGCCGAGCCACCTCTTCGAACGGCAGGTCGGCCCACTGGCCCGTGAACAGAGTGATCGGTCGCGTCATCGCGAACGCCTTTCGTCGTAGGAATGCCGGCGCTCAACCGGCGATGGGGGTCCAGACGCTTCCCGCCGCCGAACTGCGCTCCACGCCGTCGAGCACGCGCTGCACGTGGAGACCGTCGGCGAAGGACGGGCGAGGCTGCGAGCCCTCGTCGATGGCCGCGACGAAGTCCCGCACCTGGTGTGAGAAGCCGTGCTCGTAGCCGAGCATATGGCCGGTCGGCCACCACGGCGCAAGGTACGGGTGGTCGTGCTCGGTGACGAGGATGCGGCGGAAGCCCTGCTCGAGCTCGGGCTGCGTGGCGTCGTAGTACTCCAGCTCGTTCAGGCGCTCCAGGTCGAACGCGAGCCCGCCGGTCGACCCCGAGATCTCGATCCGCAGCGCGTTCTTGCGTCCGGTGCGGAATCGCGTCGCCTCGAACGAGGCCAGCGCGCCCGACTGGAGTCTCCCGGTGAAGAGGGCGACGTCGTCGACGGTGACTTCGCCGCGCTCGCTCGACGCGGTGCCCGAGAGTCCGACCCCCTCGCCCAGCAGCGGTCGCTCGGCGACCAGGGTCTCGAGGATGCCCGACACCGACGTCACCTTCTGGCCGGTGATGTACTCGGTGAGATCGACGGCGTGCGCGCCGATGTCGCCGAGCGCGCCGGATCCCGCGAGCTCCTTCTTGAGGCGCCACGTGAGCGGGGCCTCGGGGTCCATGAGCCAGTCCTGCAGGTACTCGGCCCGCACCTGGCGGATCTCGCCGATCCGGCCGGACGCGACGAGGTCGCGGGCGAACGTCGTGGCGGGGACGCGACGGTACGTGAAGCCGACCATCGAGCACACGCCGCGCGCGGCGGCGGCGACCGCGGCGCGGTCCATGGCCTCGGCCTCGGCGACGGTGTTGGCGAGCGGCTTCTCGCACAGCACGTGCTTTCCGGCCTCGAGCGCGGCGATGGCGATCTCGGCGTGCGTGTCGCCGGGGGTGACGATGTCGACGATGTCGATGTCGGCACGCGCGATGACCTCGCGCCAGTCGGTGGCGCTCTCGTCCCACCCCCACTTGCGGGCGGATGCCGCGGTCGCTTCGGCGCTGCGGCCGACCACGACGGTCATCTCGGGCTGTCGGGGAAGGTCGAAGAATCGCGGGGCGACTCGCCACCCCTGGGAATGTGCGGCGCCCATGAAGCCGTGGCCGACCATGGCGACGCGTAGCGTATCGGTCAACGTCGTGATCCTCTCTCTTTCGCGACGTTCCATCGAAGTCCCGTGCATCCCACGGCCGCGGCCGCGGTCATACGGGTGCTCCGGTCGACGCAGCCCGACGCTCGGCCTGCAACCCGCTGAGATAAGCCAGCGACCGCTCTGCGAGCGCATCCTGGGAAGACGCCAGCGGACGCCACACCGATGCCGCTACCGCGATGGTCGCGTTCTCGCCGGTGAAGCTCTCCACGCCCAGGATGCCTTCGTAGCCGGCCGCGTCGAGGGCATCGAGAACCGATGGCCAGTCCATGTGGTCATCGCCCACAGCGCCCCGATCGGTGCCGCACACCTGGACGTGGGCGATGTGCCCGGCAGCCGCTCGGATCGCGGAACCCGGTCTCTTCTCCTCGATGTTGAGATGGTACGTGTCCAGGGCGAGGCCGAGCCCGGGACCGAGAAGTGGAGTGAGTGCCTCCAGAGCCTGCTCGACGGTGTTGATGAAGCTCGTCTCGTAGCGGTTGAGTGGCTCGACGGCAAGAGCGACTCCGAGCCCTGCAGCCTCTTCGACCAGGGGACGGAGGTTGCGTCGCAGCTCGGCCGACGCGATGACGCGTTCTTCAGGCGCCATACGCCACGTCACGCCGGTGGGGGCATAGAACGGCCCCGCCACGACGGAAGCTCCGACGGCGACGGCCGCCGCCATGCAGGAGCGCAGGTACGCCTGAGTGCCCGCGACGTTTCCCGCACGATCGACGAGGGACCGCCCGGGGCCCATCGCCCCGATGACGACGGGAACGAGGTCAAGTGCTCCGAGCAGGTCGTGGGTGCGCAGGGGGTCCCAGTCTCCTGCGTTCTCGAGCGGCAGCTCGATCGCACCGAAGCCCATCTCGGCCACGCGCGGCGCGAGCTCAGCGAGAGAGGCGTCGGTCAGGGGCGAAGTCCACACCCAGGTGTTGACGCCGATCGTGCGCTCCATGTCGTCCTTTCGAACGCGATGGCTCCTGCCCCACCGGGGCGGGGCAGGAGCCATCGCCGGTGGTTACGGAATCTGGCGCTCCTGCCAGACCTCCGGGTATCCCGGCAGGTTCTCGCCGCCGAACTTCGCGTAGTGCCCGTCGGGCATGCCCTCGTTGGCCTCGAGCCACTGGTCGAGCTCACCGGCTTCGATCGGCACCTGCGGCAGCACCCACTCCTTCGGAACCTCTTCGCCGGCGAAGATCTTCTGCACCGCGAGGAGTGGCGTGCGCCACTGGAAGTTCGAGTAGACCGGGGCAAGACCGGTCAGGCCCGTCTCCTTCCACTTGCGCAGGAAGCTCATCTCGTCCTCACCGGTCATGACCGGGTAGTCGACGCCGGCGTCCTCGAACGCCTCGATCGCAGCGACGGCGCCGTCACCGGCATCCATCCAGATGCCTGCCACGTCACCCGTGGCGAGTTCGTCCGAGATGATGCTCTTGATCTCGGCGGGGTCGGCACCGGTGAAGTAGTCGACCGCTTCGATGCCGGCCTCCTCGAACATGTACTCGGCCGCGGCCCAGCGCTGCTCGAGGACGTCGACGCCCGGCAGGATGCGCAGGCCCACGACCTTGTCGCCCTCTTCGAGGTTGTCGATGAGGAACTGCGCGGTGTCGATACCCCACGCGAATCCGCCGATCGGGTGGATGAACGTCACCGGACAATCGGTTTCGACGCCGCGGTCGAACACGATGACGGGCTTGCCCGTCTCACACGCCCGCTCGACGGCCGGCGTCATGGCGGCGGTGCTGTTGGGCGAGATGATGAAGACGTCGCAGTCGCCCTCCGAGATGAAGTAGTCGATGTCGGCGATCTGCGTGTCGTCGGAGTCCTGCGCGTCGCGCGTCTCCATCTCGCTGATGACGCCCTGCTCCTGCAGCACCTGCAGCTGCTGGTTCATCGTGATCCAGCCGGTCTGGCGCCACGGGTTCGAGATGGACGCGTTGGCGAAGCATGCCTTCTTGGCACCGGGGCTGGCGTACTGCGAGGTGTCGACCATCTCGGCGTCGATGTACTGCAGGTAGGGCTCGTCCTCCGGACCCTCCGGCACGACCTCCCGCTGGGCCATCTGCGTGTCGAACAGCTCCTGGTCGAACCACTCGTTGGCGCCGCCGTCCTCGGTCGGCGCCCCAGTCCCGTCGGGCGGAGCCACATTCGGATCGGTCGTGCACCCGGCGAGGGCGATGAGGCCGATGAGCGCCACCGAGGCGGTGGCGATCTTCATTGATCGTCGCATTGCGAGTCTCCTGTCGTTCTCTGGCTTCAGTTTTCTGTGATGCCCTCAGTGGCGAGGGCCGGTGATGCGGACGCCTCGGCGCCATCGGGCGCGTCGGGTCTCTTCCCCGAATCGGGTGAAGCGGTTGGCGCCGAGCCTCGGCGGCGGGACCGGAAGATCAGCCCCGAGTACGCGACGGCGGCGATGATGATGAAGCCCTGGACGGCGTCGCGCAGCGACGACGGCACCCCGGCGATGTTCAGCAGCAGGAACAAGGCCTCGAGCACGAATGCGCCGGCGACGGCAGCCACGATCCATCCCCGGCCGCCGCCGAGCACCACGCCGCCGAGCACCACGGCGGTGATCGCGATGAACTCGTAGCCTCTGCCGACCGAGGGGTGCACTCCGGCGTAGCCCACCAGCAGCACGGCCGACACGGTCGCCGACAGCGACGAGATCATGAACGCCTGCGTGGTGATCCACCAGTCGCGCGCTCCCGAGTAGCGGGTCGCGCGAGCATTGTCGCCGATCGCGATCAGCAACTTGCCCAGCGGCCGCTTGGTGATCCAGGTGCCCAGCGCGAGCCACGCCGCCAGGACCAGCACCGACCACGGCAGAAAGTCGATGAGCGGGATGTCGCGGATGCCGCCGCGCCCGATCTGGCGGAAGCTGTCGGCCGGATTCCCCGTCGCCGCGCCCCCCGTCCACCACAGGACCAGCCCCAGGAGGGCCAGCATCATGCCCAGCGTGACGATGAACGACGGCACCTTCAGCAGCGTCGTGAGCAGACCGTTGACCACGCCCACGAACAGCCCGAGGACGATCATGAGGCACAGCACCGGAACGGTGCGCGAGTCGTCCTCGCCGACGAGGTTGCCCGCGACGATCACCTGCGCGGTGATGAGTGAGCCCTGCGACAGGTCGAACTCCCCCGCGACGATCACGAAGTACTGGCCGATCGCGACGATCGCCACCGGCGCGACGCGCTGGATGTAGCGCATGATCTGGCCGGGCTCGGCGAAGTTCGGATTCAGGATGATCACCGCGGCGAGCAGGATCACCAGCAGCAGGAACACCGCACCGCGCGGGCTCACCAGCGTCTTCAGAAAGCTCACCGCGCACCTCCTCCAGACGCGGCGCGGCCCTCGGTCGCATCGGCCTCCGCCTCGAGGGCGTGGGATGCCGCGGCCATGGCGGGTGCGGCGGCCTCCGCCGCGGCATCCCCGCCCGTCCTCGTTCCTCCTGGACCGAACCGAGTCCGGCGCCGCACGATCGCACGACGGCTGTAGACGGCGACCGCGGCGACGATCACGATGCCGCGCACGACGTCCTTGAGGAACGGGTTCACCTGCATCACGCTCATGACGTTGTCGACGACCGCGAAGATCGCGACGCCGCCGATCGTGCCCCAGATCGATCCGCGGCCGCCGAGCAGCAGCGTGCCACCAAGCACCACCGCCGCGATCGAAAGGAGCGCGTACCCGCCTTGCTGGCCCACGGTCGGGCTGCCGACGCCGAGCCGGCTCGCGAGGAGCAGACCGGCGAGGCCCGCGAACACCGAGCACAGCACGTGCGCCGCCACCAGCGGGCGACGGGTCCGCACGCCCGACAGTCGTGCGACCTCGGGGTCGCCGCCGACGGCGAACAGATGCGCGCCCGTCCGCGTGCGGTCGAGCAGGAACCACACGAGCACGGCGAGCGCGATCATGATGAGGGTCGAGACCGGGACGGGACCGACCCCGGTGGCGCCGATGAGCTGGAACTCCCACGGCACCGACCCGGCGCTGCCCTGGAAGTTGGAGTTGAGCACGCCCTGCAGGATCAACCCGACGCCGAGCGTGGCGATGAACCCGTTCACCTTGAGCACGGTCACGATGAGGCCGTTGGCGAGGCCGATCGCCGCGCACAGGAGCAGGGTGAGGGTGACAGCCCATGGGATGTTCGCAGGATCGCCCCTCATCGTCGTGGCGGCGATGAGGCTCGCGAGGCTCATGACGTAGGTGACGGAGAGGTCGAGCGAGGCGCCGAGGATCACGAGCGTCTGCCCGATCGCGACGAGGCCCAGCACGCTCATGCCGGTGAGGATGTCGCGGATGTTGCCGGGGCTGAAGAAGCTGCGGCCGACGGTCGCGACCAGGATCGCGCCGACGGCGATCACGAGGATCAGGATGCCGAGCACGATCACGCTCGAATCGACATGGATGCGCTTCATGCGCTGCTTCCCTCGACATCGGCGCCGTGGTGCGAGACGGGCCCGTGCCCGGGGGCGTCGGAGTCGCTCGTGTGCGAGCCTGTCGCCGCAGCGAGCACGTCGTGCTCCGCCGAGCCGGCCGGAAGCTCGGCGGCCAGCTCGCCGTCGCGCATCACCAGGATCCGATCGCTCATGCCGATCACCTCGGGCAGTTCGCTCGAGACCATGAGCACTGCCTTGCCCTCGGCGGCGAGTTGGCGCATGAGCTGGTAGACCGCGACCTTGGCGCCCACGTCGATGCCGCGCGTCGGCTCGTCGAACAGCACGATCTGGGGTTCTGCGACCAGCCACTTGGCCAGCACGACCTTCTGCTGATTGCCGCCGGAGAGAAAGCGCACCTCCTGATCGACGCCCCGCGACGACACCTCGAGCGAACTCAGGATGCCAGGCACCTGCTTTCGCGCCGCGCCGGTGCGGCGCGAGAACACGCTGCGCACGACGAGCAGGCCGTTGTCGAGGACTGACTGCCCGAGTGCGAGGCCCTGCGCCTTGCGGTCTTCGGTGACCAGCGCCAGACCCGCCCTCACCGCGGCACGAGCACTCGCGAAGCGGGCGGGCCGGCCGTCGAGGAGGACCCGGCCACGCGTGAATCCGTGGACGCCGAAGATGGCCTCGACCAGTTCGGTGCGCCCCGATCCCTGCAGTCCGGCGACGCCGACGATCTCCCCGGCACGCAGGGCCAGCGAGACGCCGTCGACGAACTCGTTGCCGCAGTCCTGCAGCTCCAGGCGCACGTCGCCCACCGTCGTCCCGGCCACCGGCGCCGGGAAATAGGACTGGATCGGCCGGCCCACCATGCGACGGACCAGTTCCGCGCTCGTGAGGTCGGCTGCGGCATCCGTCGACACCAGAGCCCCGTCTTTCAGGATCGTGATCGAGTCGCACAGGTCGAAGATCTCCTTCAGCCGGTGCGAGACGTAGACGACCGCGACGCCGCGCGCCGCGAGACGGCGGATGATCGCGTACAGCAGCTCGACCTCGTGGTCGCTGAGGGCCGCGGTGGGCTCGTCCATCGAGATGACCCGGGCGTCGAACGAGAGCGCCTTGACGATCTCGACGATCTGCTGCTCGGCGACGGTCAGCGAACCCACGCGCACCGACGGATCGATGAACGAGACACCGAGGTCTTCGAGGAGCGCGCGCGTTCGGCGGACCATGCCCTTCTTGTCGATGAATCCCGCTTTGCGCGGCTCGCGCCCCAGGAACACGTTCTGCGCGACGCTGCGTTCGGGAAGGAGGTTGAACTCCTGGAAGACGGTGACCAGTCCCGCGTCCATCGCCTGTCGCGGGTGCGTGAACGTCACCTGACGGCCCTCGAACTCCACGATCCCTTCGTCGGTCTGGTAGACCCCTGCCAGGATCTTCATGAGGGTGGACTTCCCGGCGCCGTTCTCTCCGACGAGGCCGTGGACCTCACCCCGCCGGACGGTCATGTCGATGCCGGAGAGGACGCGGACGCCGAAGAACGACTTCGAGATCCCGCGCGCCTGCAGCACGATGTCTGTCTCGCCCTGCGGCACCGGAGCGTCAGCGAGCATGGTGTCGCTCATCGGTCACCTCGATCCGGGTGCGACTGCTCCGCTTCGAGACGGCATCGAGTCCGGCGCGGATGGTCCCGGCGCCGGTGTCGGTGACATCCATTGTCATGGGGACGAGTGTGACATGCCCGACCGGACTTTTGCTAGAGGGTCGTCAAAAGTGATCTTTCCGTGACATGAAGTCGAATGCGGACGACACCGAAGTGCTGTGCTTTACTGTCGCCATGGTCGACGCAGGGCGCGCCACGGGAACCGCCAACCCCGGTGCAGGAGAGATCTTCCAGATCCTGCGTGACGGTCGCGCGCGTACGAAGGCCGAACTGGCCATGCTCACCGGACTCGCACGCTCGACCGTGTCGGGGCGCGTGGACGCCCTGCTGTCCGCCGGCCTCGTGCGTCCGGCAGGCGAAGCGGTATCGACCGGCGGACGACCCCCGGCTCGCGTCGCGTTCAACCCGGAAGCGGGTGTCGTCCTGGCCGTCGATCTGGGCGCGACCCACGCGACGGTGGCTGTCGCCGACCTCGCCGCGAACATCCTCACCGCCAACACCCACCCCCTCGACATCGCAGACGGGCCCGAGCGTGTGCTCGACTCGGTGATCGCCGAAGGCGCGAGCCTGCTCGAGGGTCGCGGCACCTCGACCTCGCAGCTCGTCGGCGTCGGCATCGGAGTGCCCGGACCCGTCGAGCACTCGACCGGTCGCCCCACGAACCCCCCCATCATGCCCGGCTGGGACCGCTTCGACGTGCCGCACTATGTGCAGCGCGCGTTCGACGTGCCGGTGCTCGTCGACAACGATGTGAACATCCTCGCGCTCGGCGAGCAGGCGCTCAGCTGGCCGGGCGTCTCGGACCTGATCTTCGTCAAGGTCGCCACCGGCATCGGCGCGGGCATCATCTCGGGCGGCGCGCTGCAGCGCGGCGCCCAGGGGTCGGCGGGCGACATGGGGCACGTACAGGTGCCCTACAGCCACGACTCGCCTCGCCCTCCCGGCGACGAGCGCGACCTGGAGGCCATCGCCAGCGGCACCGCGATTGCGGCAGACCTTCGAGCGCAGGGCATTCCCGCGAGCGGCAGCTCGGACGTCGTGACGCTCGTGCGTGCAGGCCACCCTGCAGCGATCTCGGCGACCCGGCAAGCCGGGCGCGAGGTCGGCGAGGTGCTCGCCACCGTCGTGAACATGCTCAATCCGTCGGTGATCGTGATCGGCGGAAGCGTCGCGCGGGCCGGCGAGCACCTCCTCGCCGGCGTGCGAGAGGTCGTCTACCGCCGGTCCATCCCCCTCGCGACCCAGCATCTCGGCATCGTCCAGTCGCAGGCCGGCGAGACCGCGGGCGTGCTCGGCGCCGCGATCATGGTCACGCAGCAGGTCCTTTCTCCGGCCGCCGTCGACGCCCGCGCCGCGCGCGCATGAGCCCGCGTCGCAGCCCGTGGCCGTGCGGCGGGTACGTGGCGCGCTTTGCCATGCGGTAGCACCCGCGTAACACGGCCGAGACAAATTCGCGGTTGACTGGCCTCACCGAGGCAGAGTGGTGCCGACGACGACACGCACTCGGAGGGAGCGCGCATGAGATTCCGACCGTTGCGATCGGCACCGGCGCCCGCCGCCGAAGGGATCACCGTGCCCGAGCCGCCGTCCGACATGAGGGCGATGGTGATCGACGGCCCCGGGGGTCCCGACGCGCTGCGCGCGGCATCCGTCCCCGTCCCCTCGCCCGTGCTGAGCGAGGTGCTCGTGCGGGTGATCGCGGCCGGTGTCAACCCGATCGACGCGAAGACCCGCGCGGGCGCGGGCGTCTCTGCCGCCATCGGCGCCTACCCGGCGACGCTCGGCTACGACTTCAGCGGGATCGTCGTGAAGAGCCCCTACGAGTCGCATCCGCTCCCGCCGGGCACCGCCGTGTTCGGCATGGCGTCGTTCCCCCGCTCGGCCGGGACGTACGCCGAGTACGCGGTCGTGCCGTCGCTGTCGGTGGCGCGCAAGCCCGGCGCGCTGTCGCACGTCGAGGCGGCCGGCATGCCGCTGGCCGCCCTCACCGCGTGGGGACTCGTCGTCGAGACGGCCCGCGCCCACGAAGGCCAGCGGATGCTGATCCACGCCGGGAGCGGCGGCGTCGGGCACTTCGCGGTGCAGCTCGCGACGTACTTCGGCGCGCACGTGACCGTGACGTCGTCGGCGCGCAACACGTCCTGGCTGCGCGAGCTCGGCGCGGCGGTCGTGATCGACTACACGACGACCCGCTTCGAGGAGGTCGTCGCCGACGTCGACGTGGTGATCGACCTCGTCGGGAACGTGGCGGGCGACACCGGCACGCGCTCGCTGCGGGTGCTGCGGCCCGGCGGGATGTACATCCTCGTCCCGACCGGCGGGTGGCCCGGGTACGCCGCGGCGGCCGCCGCCGCGGGTGTACGCGCGACGTCGTACAAGGTGACCCCCGACGGCGGCGCCCTCGCCACGATCGCGCGGCTCGTGGACTCCGGCGCGGTGCAGGTCTACATCGACACCGTGTTCGACCTCACCGACGCCGCCGCCGCGCACCGCCGGCTCGAGGAGGGACACACGCGCGGAAAACTCGTGCTGCGGGTGAGCGACGACTGACGTCTCGGTTCGTCAGCGCACCGGCGCGAGCACGCGGCGACCCTCGGTCACGACCTCGTCGGCGATCGCGTCGAGCAGCGGCGAGCGCAGGTTCCACTGCTGCCAGTGCAGCATGACGTCGACCGGCTCGCCGCCGAGGAGCACCAGCTCGCCGCGCTCGATCGCCTCGTGCGACTGGAAGCGCGGCAGCATCGCCCAGCCGAGGCCCAGCCGCACCGCAGTCGCGAAATCGTTCGACGCCGGCACGTAGTGCCGCGGCGGACGCACCGGTTCGATCCCCTGGGACTCCAGCCAGACGTTCTGCAGGTCGTCGCGCCGGTCGAAGTCGACGAGCGGCGCGTCGACGAGCCCTCGCGCGGGATCGTCGGCGAGCCAGCGCTCGACATACCCGGGGGTCGCGACCGCCTCGTACCGCATCGCGCCGAGCGTCGAGACGCGGCATCCGGCCACCGGCGCGCCGCGCGAGGTCACGGCGCCCATGACGGCGCCCGACTCGAGCAGCCCGGCGGTGAAGTCCTGGTCGTCGCGGTGCAGATCGAAGACGACCGGATGCCGCTGCGACAGGCGCGCGAGCGGCTCGAGGAACCACGTGGCCAGCGAGTCGGCGTTGACTGCGAGCGGCACGCTGATGCGGGCGCCGTCGGCGGGGTCGTCGCCCAGCTCGACGAGTGTGTCGTGCTCGAGCAGCGCCGCCTGCCGGGCGAGGCGGATCACGGCGGCGCCGGCATCCGTCGCCCGCACCGGCTTCGAGCGCACCAGCACGAGCCTGCCCAGCTGCTCTTCGAGAGCCTTGATTCGCTGGCTGACCGCTGACGGCGTGATGTGCAGGCGGCGCGCGGCCGCGTCGAGGGTGCCCTCGTCGACGGCGGCGGCGAGGGTCTCGGCGAGTTCGAAAGGAATGCGCATCTTCAGTCACGCTAATGCTACTGAAGAAGCTTCAGCTGGACTACGGATGCCGCCGCTCATAGCGTTGGAGCATGCTCTCCCCCGTTCTCGCAGGCCTAGGCCTCGGCTTCTCGCTCATCGTCGCGATCGGCGCCCAGAACCTGTTCGTGCTGCGCCAGGGACTGCGGCGCGAGCACGTGCTCGCGGTCGCGGCGATCTGCGCGATCTCAGACGCGGTGCTCATCGTGCTGGGCGTCTCGGGGATCGGGCTCGTGCTCCAGGCCGTGCCGTGGCTCGTCGACGTCGTGCGGTGGGCCGGGGCGCTGTTCCTGGTGACGTATGGGGTGCTCGCCGCACGCCGGGCCTGGCGGCCGTCGGGGCAGACGCTGAACGCGGAAACGACGGTTCCCGCGGCTGGGCCCACACGGCCGGAGGCTCCGCCCGACGCGCCAGCGGCGGGTGGAGGGGCCGTGGGGACCGTTCCCGCGTGCCGGAGGGAACGTGCCCCCGCAGGTGTTCGGTTCGCAGGACGATCGGCGCCATCGGCCTCCGACACGCCGTCGACGCGCCCGGGATCGCGAGTTCCTCCTGCGAGCCGAACCGCCGCATCGCGCACACGACTGCTGCCGGTGGTCCTCACCTGTCTCGCGTTGACGTGGCTCAACCCGCACGTGTATCTCGACACGGTCTTCCTGCTCGGCACGGTCGCGAACACTCATGGCGACCAGCGCTGGCTGTTCGCGGCCGGTGCAGTGGCCGCGAGCTTCGTCTGGTTCTTCGGCCTCGCCTTCGGCGCGCGTCTGCTCGGCCGGTGGCTGTCGACCCCGCGCGCGTGGCGGATCCTCGACGCCGTCATCGCCGTGGTGATGATCGCGCTCGGCGTCTCGCTCGTGCTTCCTCACTGACCTGGCCTGCGACGCCCGGTGCACGGCACGATGGAGGCATGAGGCGTGTTCACGTCGTCGTCCGCGGCGAGGTCCAAGGGGTGGGGTACCGCTACACGATGCGCATCGTCGCGCGTGAGGCCGGCGCGTCGGGCTGGGTGCGCAACCGCCGTGACGGCGCCGTCGAGGCGGAGGTCGAGGGCACGGACGCACAGGTCGACGAGGTGCTCGCGTGGATGGCCGAAGGCCCCCCGGGGTCGCACGTCGAGACCGCAGCGGTGACGGATGCCTCGCTCACCGGCGAGCGCGGCTTCGAGGTGCGCCCGACCGCGTGAGGCTCAGTCGTCGAGCGGATGCAGGATCCGCTCGACGAATCGGCGCGTGCGCTCCTGCTGAGGAGCGGTGAACAGCTGCTTCGGGGCCCCTCGCTCGACGATCACGCCGTGATCGAAGAACAGCACCTCGTCGGCCACCTGCCGCGCGAAGCCGAGCTCGTGCGTCACTATCACCATCGTCCAGCCCTCGTCGGCGAGCTCCTTCAGCACGGTGAGCACCTCGCCGACGAGCTCGGGGTCGAGCGCGCTCGTCGGCTCGTCGAAGAGCAGGAGCTGCGGCCGGAGGGCGAGGGCGCGCACGATCCCGACGCGCTGCTGCTGGCCGCCCGACAGTTCGAACGGGTAGGCGTCGCGCTTCTCGATCAGTCCGACCCGCTCGAGCAGCGCCTCGGCGTTCGCGACCGCCTCGGCCTTCGGCACGCGATGCGCGTGCACCGGGCCCTCGATGACGTTCTGGAGCACCGTGCGGTGCGGGAACAGGTTGTGGTGCTGGAACACCATCGCGGACCGGTCGCGCAGCGCCGCGCGCTGGGCCTTCGACACGGGCGCCGAGAAGTCCAGGGTCGGGCCGCCGTCGACCTCGACGACGCCGGCATCCGGCGTCTCGAGCCCGTTGAGCGAGCGCAGGACGGTGGTCTTGCCCGAACCGCTCGGCCCGATCAGCACGACGACCTCGCCGCGACGCACCGAGAACTCGACGCCGTCGAGCACGCGGTTGGCGCCGAAGCTCTTGGTGAGCCCGCTCACTCGCAGGAGCGGTCGATCGTCGGCGGGGGCGGGCGGCGCGAGCGGGTCACCGGGGAGGTCAGTGGGCGACATAGCGGTCGAGTCTCCTCTCCACGGCACTCTGCCCGGTCGAGAGGATCAGGCAGAACACCCAGTAGATCAGCGCCGCCTCGAGGTAGATCACCATGAACTCGAACGTGAATGCGGCGATCTCCTGCGCCTTGCGGAACAGCTCCGAGACGAGGATGAGCGATGCCAGAGAAGTGTCCTTCACGAGCGAGATGAACGTGTTCGACAGCGGCGGCACCGACACGCGGGCCGCCTGCGGCAGGACGACGCGCGCGAGCGTGTGGGTGTGCGAGAACCCGACCGTGTGGGCAGCCTCCCACTGGCCCTTGGGCACCGACAGGATCGCGGCGCGGATCACCTCGGCGGCGTATCCGCCGACGTTCAGCGAGAACGCGATGATCGCGGCCGGCCACGGGTCGATGACGACCCCGATCGACGGAAGGCCGTAGAAGATCACGAACAGCTGCACGAGCAGCGGCGTGCCCCGGATCACCGAGACGTAGAACCGCGCGATGTTCGAGACGATCGGGTTCGACGACAGCCGCATGAGGGCGACGACCAGCGCCAGGACCAGCCCGATCGCGAACGACGCGAGGGCGAGGGGGATGGTGCCCGTGAGGCCTGCACCGAGCAGCGGCCAGAACGAGTCGGCGACGAGGGTCCAGGTGTCCGATTGATCCATCGGCGTTCCTTCCCGCGGAGGGCGGCGGGCGGGCGCCGGGCCGGGCGCCGGCGACCGCGGCGAACGGACTACTGCGTGACGTCGGCCCCGAAGTACTTCTCGCTGATCTCGGCGAGCACGCCCTCATCACGCAGCTCGGCGAGAGCCTTGTCCACCGCCTCGACGAGCGCGGACTTGTCCCTCGTGAAGGCGAACGCGTTGTACGCCGGGTCGTCGGTCTCGGCGGCGATCTTGAGGCCGGTCGGTCCCTCGCTCTTCTCGTAGTCGAGGAAGGTCAGGCTGTCGTTGATCGTCGCGTCGACGCGACCCTGCTGCAGCAGCGCGACCGCCTGCGCCCAGCCCTCGACAGCCTCGATGTCGGCGCCGCTGTCCTGGGCGAGCTCGTACCAGTTGCTGGTCAGCGACTGCGCGGTGGTCTTGCCCTCGAGGTCGGCGAAGCTCGTGATCGAGTCGTCGTCCTCGGGCACGACGATCACGCCCGGTGAGACGGTGTACGGCTCGCTGAAGAGGTACTTCTCCTCGCGCTCGGGGTTGATCGAGACCTGGTTCGCGATGACGTCGAAGCGTCCGGCGTCCAGGCCCGTGAAGATCGCGTCCCACTGGGTCTCCTGGAACACGACCTCGAGCCCGAGCCTGTCGGCGACCGCCTCCGCGATCTCGACGTCGAACCCGACAAGTTCTCCCGACTCGTCGTGGAACGTGAACGGGCGGTAGGTCCCCTCGGTCGCGACCGTCAGGGTTCCCGCGGTGACCAGCCCGAAATCGTCCCCCTCGCCTGACGCGGCGGGGTCGGCGGGAGCTCCGCTGCTGCAGGCGGTGAGGGCCAGAGCGGCGACGGCGGTCAGAACAAGGGCGGTGATGCGGCGCGACATAGATGTTTCCTGTGATGCGGGGCTGCGGTCGGGGTGGCCGCGATGGACATTCCAGTAGAACACGGCCCGCGCCGCGCGGCCTCGTCGTGTGACGTTCCGTTGCTCCGCGCCGAGGCGTGGGCCACGGCGGCGAGCTCGGCGAACACGACGAAGGCCCCACCCGGACGGGTGAGGCCTTCGTACGGTGCTCGCGAGCGTCAGGCGATCGCGTTGACGTCCAGCGGGATGCCGGGGCCGAACGTGGTCGACACGGCGCCCTTCTGGATGTAGCGGCCCTTCGAGCTCGAGGGCTTCAGACGCACGATCTCTTCGAGCGCGGCGTTGAGGTTCTCGTCCAGCTGCTCCTGCGAGAACGAGGCCTTGCCGACGACGAAGTGCACGTTGGCGTGCTTGTCGACGCGGAACTCGATCTTTCCGCCCTTGATCTCTTCCACGGCCTTGGCCGGGTTGGGGGTCACGGTGCCGGTCTTCGGGTTCGGCATGAGACCGCGGGGGCCCAGCACCTTTCCGAGACGACCGACCTGACCCATGAGCTCGGGCGTCGAGACGGCCGCGTCGAACGCGGTCCAGCCGCCGGCGACCTTCTCGATGAGCTCGGCGCCGCCGACCTCGTCGGCACCCGCGGCGATCGCGGCCTCAGCGGCCGGACCCGTCGCGAACACGATGACGCGGGCGGTCTTGCCGGTGCCGTGCGGGAGGATGACGGTGCCGCGCACCATCTGGTCGGCCTTGCGCGGGTCGACCGAGAGCTTGAGCGCGACCTCGACGGTGGCGTCGAATCTCGCCGAACCGGTCTGCTTGGCGAGGGCGACGGCCTCGGTGGGCGTGTAGAACTTGTCCGCCTCGATCTTGGCGGCAGCGGCCTGGTAGGCCTTGGACTTGGTAGCCATTGTTCCTATCCCCCTCAGCCCTCGACCGTGATGCCCATGGAACGAGCGGTGCCGGCGATGATCGCCGAGGCGGCCTCGATGTCGTTCGCGTTGAGGTCGGGCATCTTCGTCTCTGCGATCTGACGGACCTGGTCCTTCGAGAGCTTGCCGACCTTCGCGGTGTGCGGGGTCTGCGAGCCCTTCTGGACGCCGGCTGCCTTCTTGATGAGCTCGGCGGCCGGCGGGGTCTTCAGGATGAACGTGAAGCTGCGGTCCTCGTAGACGGTGATCTCCACGGGGATGACGTTGCCGCGCTGCGACTCGGTCGCGGCGTTGTACGCCTTGCAGAACTCCATGATGTTGACGCCATGCTGACCGAGCGCGGGGCCGATCGGCGGCGCCGGGTTGGCGGCGCCGGCGTTGATCTGGAGCTTGATCAGGCCGGTCACCTTCTTCTTCGGTGCCATTCTCTTTCCTTTCATCGAACGGATGCCGGGGCATCGGTTCTCCCGCGAATCCGGCGGTTCCGGAACGCGGTGTCGATCACGCGCACTCAGGGCGCGCGCGCAAACCTCTAGATCTTACCAGGTCACAGCTTGGTGACCTGGTCGAAGCTGAGCTCGACCGGCGTCTCGCGCTCGAAGAGCGAGACCAGGACGGTGAGCTTGCCGCTCTCGGGCTTGATCTCGCTGATCGTGCCGGGCAGGCCCGCGAACGAGCCTTCCTTGATCGTGATCGTCTCGCCGACCTCGAAGTCGACCTCGGCGGGAATGGCGCGAGTCGCGGCGGCTGCGCCCTTCTTGGCGGTCCCGCCCTTCGCGGTGGCCACCTCCTTGACCTCGACGAGGCTCTTCAGCATGTTGAAGGCCTCCTCGAAGCGCAGCGGCGTCGGGTTGTGCGCGTTGCCCACGAAGCCGGTGACGCCCGGCGTGTGACGCACGACAGACCAGGTGTCTTCGTTGAGTTCCATGCGCACGAGCACGTAGCCGGGAATGCGGACGCGCGTGACCATCTTGCGCTGCCCGTTCTTGATCTCGACGACGTCCTCCATCGGGACCTCGATCTGGTAGATCTCCTCCTCGACCTCGAGCGTCGACTTGCGCTGCTCGATGTTCGCCTTCACCTTGCGCTCGAAGCCGGCGTACGAGTGGATCACGTACCACTTGCCCGGGAGCGAGCGCAGCTCGGCGCGGAAGGCCTCGTACGGGTCCTCCTCCTCGTCGTCACCGGACTCGTCGTCGGAGTCGGCCGCCGCGTCGTCCTCGTCGCCGTTCACGTCGGGGCCGTCGTACGGGGCCACCTCGTCGGCGGCCTCGGCTTCACGCTCGGCCACCTCCTCCGCGATGGAGTCGTTGATGACCTCGGCCGCAGCCTCGGTCTCGGCCGTCTCGTCGAGATTCAGCGCGTCGTTCACGATCGCATCCGCCTCCGGGTCGTCGATATCGATGTCGTCCATGCCGGCGTCGTCCTCGTCGTTGTCGTCGACGATGTGGATCGCGACGTGCTCGGCGGCCTCGACCGACCGCTCTTCCGCCGCGAGGACGTTGCCTTCCTGCGCCTCGTCGTCCTCCGAGGACTGCTCGGCAGCCGTCGCCCAATCGGCGTCGTCGACATATCTTTCAGTCACGTTGAGTTCTTCTCTTCCGTTCCGTCCGCGGCGACCTGAGGTCCGCCCGGGTCACGCTCCTCGTGTCACACGGGAGGGGTCGGCGTTCAGGCGCCCGGCACTCCGAAGACGTACGCGGCGATCCACACGAACAGCACGTCGAGGCCGTAGACGATCGCCATCATGACGACGACGAAGCCGAGCACCACGCCCGTGTACTTCAGCAGCTCCTGGCGCGTCGGGGTGACGACCTTGCGGAGCTCGGCGAAGACCTGACGGATGAACAGGGCGATGCGCGCGAAAACGTTCGGCTTCTTCTCGCGGGGTCCGCTCGCCCCCGTGGGGACGACCTCGCCCTGCGGCTCGTCCTGAACCATCGATGCCACCTGATTACCTTCCGTGGGCCGACGGGAGTCGACACACTGTGTTGTCAACCACCGGAGACTGTGCGCCGGTGTTGCGCTGACGCGCAGGGCGGACAGGAATCGAACCTGCAACCTGCGGTTTTGGAGACCGCTGCTCTGCCAATTGAGCTACCGCCCTAGAGACCCTGGAGGCCTCGGAAACCCGCACTCTTCTCCTGACACCTGAGCGAGAGGAGGCCTGCTTCGCTGGTCTCGGACCGGCGGGCACGGCGAAAGATTGCAGACTTCAACTGCACGATCCAGTGTACGGCATGCCCGCTGAGGCCGCGAACCCGCCTAGCATGCCGCCATGGCCATCACTCAGTCGCTCCTCGACGAGCTCTGGGACTTCTCGGACGCCGCCGGCTCCGAGGCGCGGCTGCGCGACGCTCGGGAAGAACAGACGGATGCCGCGGACCGCGCCGAGCTCGACACCCAGGTCGCGCGGGCGCTGGGCCTTCAGGAGCGGTTCGCCGAGGCGCACGCGATCCTCGACCGCATCGACGTCTCGGACGACGCCCTCGCCGCGCGCGCAGCCCTCGAGCGGGGGCGGCTGCACAACTCCGCCGGCGACCACGAAGGGGCCGTGGCGTACTTCCTCGCGGCGGCGGATGCGGCATCCCGAGCCGGACGCGTGTTCCTGCAGGTCGACGCGCTCCACATGCTCGCGATCGCCGAGCCGGCACAGGCGGGGGAATGGACCGAAGCGGCACTGGCGGTGCTGGAGGACGTCGACGACCCGCGCACGCTGCGCTGGCGAGTGTCGCTGCACAACAACGCCGGCTGGGCGCACGTCGACGCCCGTCGCTTCGCCGAGGCGCTCGCCTCGTTCGAGCGCTCACGGGATGCCGCGGCCCGCTGGGGCACGCCGCAGCAGGTTATCTGGGCCGACGAGGCCATCGCCGAGGCCCGCTCGCGCCTCTGACGCGGGCCCGGTAGGTGCTACGGGGCGACGCGGATGAGCTTCTTGTTCACGAACTCGTCGGCGGCCAAGAGCCCCATCTCGCGGGAGGTGCCGGAGCGCTTGACGCCGCCGAAGGGCAGCTCGGGCGAGTCGGCGAGCACGATGTTCACGTAGACCATGCCCGCGTCGATCCTGTTCGCCATGCGTTCGGCCTGCTCGGGGTCGGTCGTGTAGACGTACGAACCGAGGCCGAAGCTGGTGTCGTTGGCGACCTTCACCGCCTCGTCCTCGTCGGCGACCTTGTAGACCACTCCCGCCGGGCCGAACAGCTCCTCACGGTAGACGTCCATGTCGGGCGTGACGTCGGTGAGCACCGTCGGCTCGTAGAACGCGCCGTCGCGATTGCCGCCGGCGACGAGCTTCGCGCCCTGCGCCACGGCGCGGTCGACCTGCTCCTGCAGACGCTCCGCCGCCGCAAGCGACGACAGCGGCCCGAGCATGGTGTCGTCGGCGAACGGGTCGCCCATCTTCGCCGCCGTCATCGCCTCGGTGAACTTCTCGAGGAAGGCGTCGTAGAGGCCCTCCTGCACGATGAAGCGCTTGGGGGCGTTGCACGACTGGCCGTTGTTGTCCATGCGCGCCTCGACCGCTGCGGCGACGGTCCCGTCGAGGTCGTCGGTCGACAGCACGATGAAGGGGTCGGAGCCGCCGAGCTCGAGCGCGACCTTCTTGAGGTTCTGGCCGGCGAGCGCCGCGACGGCGGACCCTGCCCGCTCCGACCCGGTCACCGAGACGCCCTGCACGCGGCGGTCGGCGATGATCGTGGCGGCCTGATCGTTGGTCGCGTAGACGTTGGTGTAGATGCCGTCGCCGAGTCCGGCATCCGCATACATCTTCTCGATGGCCGCCGCCGACTCGGGGCACTGCGGGGCGTGCTTGAGCAGGATCGTGTTGCCGACCACGACGTTGGGCGCCGCGAAGCGAGCGACCTGGTAGTACGGGAAGTTCCACGGCATGATGCCGAGCAGGGCACCCAGCGGCGAGCGGCGGATGACCGCGGTGCCCTCGCCCTGGATCTCGATCGGCTGATCCGCCGTGATCGTCTCGGCGTGGTCGGCGTAGTACTCGGTGATGTCGGCGGCGAAGTCGACCTCGCCGAGCGCCGCCGAGAGGGGCTTGCCCATCTCGCGCACGATGATCGCGGCGAGCTCGTCCCGGCGCTCGCGGTGCAGGTCGGCCACCTTGCGGATACGCGCCGCGCGCTCGGCTACCGGCACGTCGCGCCACGCGCGGTAGGCGGCATCCGCCCCCGCGATCGCGGCCTCGAGGGCCTCGTCGGTGATGGCCGGATACGTGGCCAGGGTCTCGCCCGTGGCCGGGTTGACGACGGCGTAGTCGCTCATATCAGTTGTCTCCGATCGGATCGGTGGTTTCAGTCTGCCGCGACGCGGCCCGCGCGTCGAAGGCTTTCGGACGCTTCGAGACCGAGTGTCCCGCGGCGGAAGAAGGCCGGACGCTCGATCGCGACGGCGTCGGTCGCGGTGTAGCCGACGACGCTGCGCGCGCTCATCGGCCGGCTGCCTCGAGGATGTTCGTCGCGACGAGGCGCCCCATGCGGATCGCGCCGTCGACGTGCTGGTACCCGGCGCCGGCCATGTCGCTGCACGCGAAGTGGATCGGGCCGACCGGGGCGCGCAGGTCCGCTCCGTAGCGCGCCAGACCGCCGAGGTCGAAGCTCGCGGCGTACGCGCCGCGGGTCCACTCCTCGGCGCCCCAATCGCTCTCGAAGTACACCAGCGGGTTCAGCGCCTCGGGTCCGTAGTAGCGCGACAGCGACTCCAGGATGCGCTGCTTGCGCTCCTCGGCCGACACGCGGAACAGGTCGTCGGCGTCGCGGTCCGACACGAACCCGACAAGGGTTCCGCGCTCGTCGCCGTGGTTGGTGTTGTCGTACGCCTCGTGTGCGATCGCGTACGGGCTGAACGCGGTGCCCGACAGCCCCTGCTCACGCCAGAACGGCCGGTCGTAGACCGCGTGCACCTTGATCACGAAGCCCATCGAGATGTGCTGGTGCATCTGCTGCTTGAGGCGTGGGAGCGGGGGCATGAACTCGATCCAGGGGTAGAGGATCGGGGCGTGCGCGAGCACGACGTACCGCGCCCGCACCTCGAGGCCCTTGTCGGTGATGACGCCCACGCCGTCGTCCGACCGGTGCACCTCGTTGACCGGCTGCCCGAGCAGGATGTCGTCGCCCAGGCGCTCGGCGAGCAGCAGCGGCACCTGCTGGAGGCCGCCCACCACGCGCTCGTCGAGGATGAAGTCGGCGTCGACGAGGTGCGAGAAGCTGCCGGCGCTCGCCGCCATGAGCAGGGCCTGCAGCGTCGAGAACGCGTACGCCGGCTTGGTGAGCATCGCCCCGGCGATGAAGAGGGCGATGTTGTCGCGCGCCTCCTGGTCGTCGGTCTGCTCCTGGAGCCAGGCCTCGAACGAGACCCGGTCGAGCTCCTCGGCGTCGGGGTGCTCCCACGGCCGGTCGGGATCGACCTCGGCGACCATGCGGTCGAGCAGCTCGATGAGCCGTACGATCTCCTTCGCGGTGTCGGGGGCGACCGGGAAGATCTCGCCCGTGAACCGCTTGAGCTCGCCATCCCTGCCGATGTACAGCGAGTCGCCCTCGCGGTAGCGCCGGTAGGTCTCGAGCCCCATCTCGGCCAGCGTCTCTTTCAGCGCGCTTTGGTCGGGCGAGACCCACTGACCGCCGATCTCGAGCATGGCGCCGTCGACGACGTCGGTCCACAGGCGCCCGCCGACGCGGTCGCGGGCCTCGAGCACGACCACTGACAGCCCCGCCTTCCTCAGCTCGTTGGCTGCCGTGAGGCCGGCTGCGCCGGCTCCGACGATCGCGACGTCGCGGGTCAGCGCGGTCATTCGAACTCCTCGGGTCGGGTCGGCGCGCCGCCTCGAGCGCGGGCAAGGCGGGGTTGCGGCATCCATGTCCCGAACCCGCTCGCACGCGCCGCTTCCAGCGACCGACATCGGGACTTGACGGCGAGTTGTCGGGACACGGATGCCGGGCGCATGGGATGCCGGAGGATCAGGCCGCGGCGAGCGCTGCGGCGACGACGTCCAGACCCTCGTGGAGCAGGTCGTCGCCGATCGAGAGCGGCGGCAGGAAGCGGATCACGTTCCCGTACGTCCCGCACGTGAGCACGATGACGCCCTGCGCGATCGACGCCTTCGCGACGGCGGCGGTGAGCCCGGCATCCGGCTCGCCCGTCGCGGGATCGACGAACTCGGCGGCGACCATCGCACCGTGGCCGCGCACGTCGCCGACGCGAGGGTCGGCGGCTTGCAGGGCGCCGAGGCGACCCTGGAGGATCGCGCCGATCTCGCGTGCGCGCTTGACCATTCCGTCGTTCTCGAACACGTCGATCGCGGCGAGGGCCGCCGCGCAGGCGATCGGGTTGCCGCCGTAGGTGCCGCCGAGGCCGCCCGCGTGCGCGGCATCCATGATCTCGGCCCGTCCGGTCACGGCCGCGAGCGGCAGACCGCCCGCGATGCCCTTGGCCGTCGTGATGAGGTCGGGCACGATGCCGAACACCTCGCTGGCGAACATCTCGCCCGTGCGGGCGAAGCCGGTCTGGATCTCGTCGGCGATGAACACCACCTCGTTCGCACGGCACCACTCGACGATCGCCGGGAGGAACCCGTCGGCGGGGACGATGAACCCGCCCTCGCCCTGGATCGGCTCGATGACGACGGCGGCGAGGTTGTCGGCGCCGACCTGCTTGTCGATGACCGAGATCGCCTTCTCGGCGGCTTCGGGTCCCGAGAGTCCGTCACGGAACGGGTACGACAGCGGCGCCCGGTAGACCTCCGACGCGAACGGGCCGAACCCGTGCTTGTACGGCATCGACTTGGCCGTGAGCGCCATCGTGAGATTGGTGCGGCCGTGGTAGCCGTGGTCGAACGCGACGACGGCCGGCTTGCCGGTGTGCTTGCGCGCGATCTTCACGGCGTTCTCGACTGCCTCGGCGCCCGAGTTGAACAGCGCGCTCTTCTTTGCGTGGTCGCCCGGAGTGATGCGGTTGAGGGCCTCGGCGACCGAGACGTAGGAGTCGTAGGGCGCGATCATGAAGCACGTGTGCGTGAACTGGGCGACCTGCTCCTGCACGGCGGCGACGACCTTCGGATGCGCGTTGCCGATGGTGGTGACGGCGATGCCCGAGCCGAGGTCGATGAGCGAGTTGCCGTCGGCATCGACGACGACCCCGCCGCCGGCGGCGACCGCGTGGACCGGCGCGGTGTGACCCACCCCCGCGGCGACGGCGGCGGCCTTGCGGTCGAGGAGCTCCTGCGAGCGCGGACCCGGGATGGCGGTGACGAGGCGCCGCTCCTGCGGAAGCGTCGGACCGCCCAGCGGAACGTCGATGAGGGTTGCTGCGCTGCTCATGGCGGCGAGCGTATGCGGCGGCGCACCCCCCTCGCACCTTCCCGGCTGTACATTCTCTATAGCCCGCTATACAACCCGTACACCCGGAGGACGATGGACGCCGCCGCTGACGCCCCGACGCTGCGGGCGCTGCTCGCGCGTCGGGATCTCGGGCTGACGCTCGCCGACCCCCGGTCGCTCGAACCCGGTGCCCTGGATCGCTCGATCCGCTGGGTGCACAGCTCGGACCTGCCGGACCCGACGCCGTTCCTCTCAGAGGGACTCGTGCTGCTGACGACGGGCACGCAGTTCCCGCGCCCTGACGACGCCGGCG
>NZ_RRYE01000179.1 GCF_004010105.1 Microbacterium sp. CPCC 204701 | reverse complement strand
CGGCGAGCGGTTCGGCCCACGCGGGGTCGATCGCGGCGACGGTGCGGGCGAAGAGCCGGCTCGTCTCGACCAGCTCGGCCGCCATGACCGCCTGCGGCCGCTTCTTCTTCAGGCCCGACCCCGGGAAGATCGCGAACCGCGCGCCGCGCGCGCCGACGTACTCGGCCTTCGGCGGCCGGGCCCCGCCGGGCGCGCGGCGGTCCTTCGGTGGTTGCAGCGTGCGCTCGTCCAGCACGCCGATGTGTGACAGCAGGCCCGACAGGATCGCCTTGTGGATCTCGTCCGCATCAGACGTGCCCGCCGTGCGATCGCGCGATGCGCCCACGAGCGAGCTGAGCTGGCGGTGGACGTCGGCCCACTCGCGCACGCGCACGTAGTTGAGGTGCTCCGCACGGCAGAGCCGGCGGAACGCGCTTGAGCCGAGCTCGGCCTGGCGCTCCTGGAGGTGGTTCCACAGGTTCAGGAGCGTGAGGAAGTCGCTCGTCGGATCGGCGAACCGCGCGTGAAGCCGGTCCGCCTCCTCGCGGCGCTCGTCGGGCCGCTCGCGCACGTCCTGGATCGACATTCCCGCGACGATCACGAGCACGTCGCGCAGCACGCCGCCGCGCCGCGCTTCGACGAGCATGCGTGCGAAGCGCGGGTCGATGGGCAGGCGCGAGATCTCGCGCCCCAGCTCGGTCAGCCGCGGTCCGCGGCCCGCCTCGCCGCCGGAACGGTCCTCGACCGCGCCGAGCTCGACGAGCAGGTCGAACGCGGCCTTCACGCCCCGCGAGTCGGGAGGCGTGAGGAAGGGGAACGACGAGATGTCACCGAACCCGAGCGAGAGCATCTGGAGGATGACCGAGGCGAGGCTCGTGCGCAGGATCTCGGGTTCGGTGAACTCCGGCCGGGATCCGAAGTCCTCCTCGGCGTAGAGGCGGATCGCGACGCCGGGGCTCGTGCGTCCCGCGCGCCCGGAGCGCTGCTGCGCGGACGCCTGCGACACGGGCTCGATGGGCAGGCGCTGGATCTTGCTGCGGTTGCTGTAGCGCGAGATGCGGGCCGTGCCGGTGTCGACGACGTAGCGGATGCCGGGGACCGTGAGACTCGTCTCCGCGACGTTGGTCGCGAGGATGACGCGGCGGCGGACGCCCGCCACGGCGGTGCGTTCGAACACGCGGTGCTGCTCGGCCGACGAGAGCCGGCCGTAGAGCGGCAGCACCTCGGTGGGGGCGGCATCCTTCGCGTACATGCCGCGCACGGCATCCATCGCGTCGCGGATCTCGGCCTCGCCCGGGAGGAACACCAGCACGTCACCGGCGGGCTCGCGGTCGAGCTCGCGCAGCGCCGCGGTGATGCCGTCGACGTCGTCGCCCGCGGCCTCGTCGTCCTCGGCGCCGCGCGACCGCGCCGGAGGCCGGTACCGGATCTCGACGGGGTAGGTGCGGCCCGACACCTCGATGATCGGCGCGGGATTGCCGTCGGGGCCTGCGAAATGGGCCGCGAAGCTCGCGGGGTCGATCGTGGCGCTCGTGACGATGACCTTGAGGTCGGGGCGCTTCGGCAGGACGCGCCTGAGGTAGCCGATCAGGAAGTCGACGTTGAGGGAGCGCTCGTGCGCCTCGTCGATGATGATCGTGTCGTAGCGGCGCAGCGTCCGGTCGCGATGGATCTCGTTCAAGAGGATGCCGTCGGTCATGAGCGCGATGCGCGTGTCGGGCGACACCTTGTCGGTGAAGCGGACCTTGTAGCCGACGACGCTCCCGAGGGGGACCCGCAGCTCCTCGGCGATGCGCTCTGCGATCGATCGTGCCGCGATGCGGCGCGGCTGCGTGTGCGCGATGCGCGTGCGCCCGAGTTCCAGCGCGATCTTCGGGAGCTGCGTGGTCTTGCCCGATCCGGTCGCGCCCGCGACGATCACGACCTGGTGGTCGCGGATCGCGCGCGCGATCTCGTCCCGCGCGGCGCTGACAGGCAGCTCGGGCGGATACGAGATGACGGCTTCGCGCGCGGACATGACGCTCCATCGTATGATGCCGAATCCGACAAAGTGGTTGACAGTGAAGATAGCTTTGCGCTACAAAGTAGTCATGGCCGAGAACGAGGATCATCTCTCCACTGACGACGAGCCCCTCGATCCGGCGGGGATGCTCGCCCTGGTCGAGGATCAGCGACGAAGCGTCGTGGGTCAGATCGCCTCGTTCGTGCCTGCCATCCTCACAGCCTGGGGGATCGTGTGGCTCATCGGCTTCGGCACCCTCTGGCTCATCGATGGACTGGCGCCTGCGTTCGCGCTTCCTGTCCCGCTGGCTGTCTCGATCTTCATCGTGCTGCTCGCCGCCGCGATCCTGGTGTCGGCGGTGCTCGGCGCACGATCGGGCCGAGGCCGGCGCGGAAACCGCGGCGAGGCGTTCTCGGGGATCGTCTACGGCGCCACGTGGGCGGTCGGCAGTCTCGCGATCGTCGGGTTCGCGCAGGGGCTGCTCTACAACGGCATGCCTGCCGGCCTCTTCTCGGTGTTCTACCCGGTCGCATATGCGCTGTTCGCGGGCATCATGTACGTCTTGTCCGCCGCGCTGTGGCGGGCGGTACCCATGCTCGTTCTGGGCCTGTGGACGCTCGCGGTCGCGGTCGCCGCTCCCTTCTTCGGCGCGCCGACCCACTATCTGGTGCTCGCACTCGGCTGCGGTCTCGGGTTCCTCGCGCTCGCGGTCGCGTCGTCCATCCACCTCGCTCGTCTCCGGGCGCGCGCGACCGGCAACGAGGCCCGCCGTGGGTGAGCTCGATCCGGTCATCCACGCGCAGGGCCGCCTGCGCATCATGGCGAGCCTGTCGACCCTGGCCGCGGGAGAGCAGATCACGTTCCCGCGCCTGCAGGAACTGCTCGACCTGACGGCCGGCAACCTGTCCACCCACGCGCGCAAGCTCGAGGAGGCAGGGTACGTCCAGGTCGAGAAGGCACACCGCGGGCGCACTCCCGTCACCTACCTCGCGCTGACCAAGCAGGGCCGGCGCGCGTTCGAGGACTACACCGAGGCCCTGCGCTCCGTCCTGGGAGACCCATCATGATGATTGCGGACTTCGCGCACACCACCCGCCGTTACGGCGGTCTCGTCGCCATAGACGACGTCAGCCTGCGGATCGAGGCGGGAGCCCTCGTGGGCCTCCTCGGACCCAACGGCGCCGGCAAGACCACGCTGCTCTCGCTGCTCCAGGGTCTTCGCCGTCCCACTGCGGGCCGCGTGAGTTTGTTCGGAGGCGACCCGTCGGATCCGCGCAGCCGTCGCCTGCTCGGCTCGACCCCCCAAGAGACGGCGCTTCCCGACACATTGCGCGTCGGGGAAGTCATCGACTACGTCGGCGGCCACTTCGCCGATCGCGCGCCGACCGCCGAGCTCGCGTCCGAGTTCGGGCTGGGTGAGCTGCTCCGGCGCCAGTGCGGGTCGCTGTCGGGCGGGCAGAAGCGCCGCGTCGCGGTGGCGCTCGCCTTCGTCGGCCGACCTCGCCTGGTGCTGCTGGACGAACCCACGACCGGTCTCGACGTCGATGCGCGCCGCGCGCTGTGGGCAGCGATCCGCCGGCAGCACGAAGCCGGGGCGACCGTCGTCGTCACGAGCCACTACCTCGAAGAGATCGAGGCGCTCGCGCAGCGCGTCGTCGTGCTCGGCGCCGGCCGGGTGCTCGCCGACGACACCGTCGCCCGCGTGGTGGCGCGCGTGGGCGTCAGTCGCGTCGAGCTCACGTCGGACGCACCGGCGTCGGTCGCGGCGCTGCCCGGCGTCGTGCGGCACGAGCACGTCGACGGGCGGGAGATGCTGACGGTGACGGATGCCGATGCCTTCGTCCGCACGGTCGTCCGCGCCGACGTCGACTTCCGTGACCTGATCGTGCGCGGAGCCACGCTCGAGGAGGCCTTTCTCGCCCTCACCGAGGCATCCGGCCCCACCGCCGCACCGGCCATCGCCGCTGCCGGAAAGGACCTGTCATGACTATCGCCTCCGTGACCACGGCATCCGCCCCCAGCACCCTGCGGCTCACGGCGCTTCATGCGAAATACGCCCTCATCGAGACGTTCCGGGTGCCGATCGCCGTGATCGGAACCGTGGTGTTCCCTGCGCTCGCGCTGCTGTTCTTCGTCGTGCCGCAGCGGACCGTGGCCGACAACCCGCTCTACGCGACGCAGGCCGTCATCTCGCTGTGCGTGTTCGCGGTGATGGCGAACTCGCTCTTCTCGTTCGGGCTCACGATCTCCGAGAGCCGTGAGAAGCCGTGGGATCCGTACCTGCGGACCCTTCCCGCTCCCGGGATCGCGCGCGTGCTCGCGCAGATCCTCTCGACCGGCGCGCTGGGGATCGTCGCCATCCTGCCGGTCGTGATCGTCGGCGGCCTCTTCACCGCGGCCGAGGCGCCGCCGCTTCGGGTCGGCGCGGGGATCCTTGCGCTCGCGGTCGCCGCGATCCCGTTCATGCTCATCGGAACGGCGATCGGCTACGCGCTGCCGTTCAAAGCGGCGATCGCGGTGATCCAGATCGTGATGTTCGCCCTCGCATTCGTGGGCGGACTGTTCCTGCCCCCCGTCCTGTTCGCCGACTGGCTGAACGAGATCTCGAAGTTCATGCCGTCGCGGCAGGCCCGCGAGTTCGTGATCTGGGCGGTCGAGGGGGGGACGCTCGAGTGGTGGGTGTGGGCCGGGATCGCGATCTGGACGGTCGCGATGCTGGTGGCCTCGCTGGCGCTGTACCGCCGCGACGAGGGCCGACGCTATCGATGAGGTCGACCCCGGGCAGGTCGCCGCGCTCGTAGGCTGGGGGCATGACAGTCCCTGACGTGACCCTCAACGACGGCAGCACCATTCCGCACCTCGGCTACGGCGTCTTCAAGGTGCCGCCGGGCGACACGGAGCGGGCCGTCACCGAGGCCCTCGAGGTGGGCTACCGCCACATCGACACCGCCGCGATCTACGGCAACGAAGAGGGCGTCGGGGCGGCGATCGCCGCGAGCGGCATCGCGCGCGACGAGCTCTTCGTCACGACGAAGCTGTGGAACGACCGCCACCACGACGACGAGCCGCACGCCGCGATCCGCGAGAGTCTCGACCGGCTCGGCCTCGAGCGCGTCGACCTCTACCTCGTGCACTGGCCGACGCCTGCCAAGGACGACTACGTCCACGCCTGGGAGAAGATGATCGAGATCCGCGAAGCCGGACTCAGCCGCAGCATCGGCGTGTCGAACCACCTGGTCCCGCACCTCGAGCGCATCGTCGCGGCGACCGGCGTCGTTCCCGCCGTGAATCAGATCGAGCTGCACCCGGCTTACCAGCAGCGCGAGATCACCGAATGGGCGGCGGCGAACGACGTGAGGATCGAGTCGTGGGGCCCGCTCGGGCAGGGCAAGTACAACCTGCTCGGTGCCGCGCCCGTCATGGCCGCGGCTGCCGCGCATGGCAGGACCCCCGCTCAGGCGGTGCTGCGCTGGCACCTGCAGCAGGGCTTCATCGTCTTCCCGAAGTCGGTGCGCCGCGAGCGCCTCGAAGAGAACCTCGACGTGTTCGGGTTCGAGCTCAGCGACGCCGAGATGGCCGCGATCGACGCGATGGATCCGGGCGACGGCTCGGGTCGCGTCAGCTCGCACCCCGACGAGGTCAACTGATCGTGAGGACGTGATGCCATGAATCCCCGCCTGGCGGAAGCGACGAGCCCGTACCTGAGAGCCCACGCGGGCAATCCGGTCGCGTGGTTTCCGTGGGGCGGGGAGGCGTTCGCGCTCGCGCGCGAGCGCGACGTGCCGGTCATGGTGTCGATCGGCTACTCGACGTGCCATTGGTGCCATGTGATGGCACGGGAGTCCTTCGAGGATGCCGAGACCGCGGCCGACCTGAACGCGGGGTTCGTCAGCGTCAAGGTCGATCGCGAGGAGCATCCCGAGGTCGACGCGGCGTACATGGCGGCGGCCGCTGCGTTCTCACGGAACCTGGGCTGGCCGCTCACCGTGTTCGCGACGCCCGACGGCAAGCCGTTCTACGCCGGTACCTATTTCCCGCCCGAGCCGCGCGTCGGCATGCCGTCGTTCCGTCAGGTGCTGGCTGCCGTGCGCGAGGCGTGGACCGACCGACGCGGCGAGGTCGATACGACGGCGGCT
>NZ_RRYE01000178.1 GCF_004010105.1 Microbacterium sp. CPCC 204701 | reverse complement strand
GCCGCGGGCGCCTTCGCGGCTGCGCGCCCGGCTGCTGCCCCGCGCGTAGTCGGCGATGAGCCGCTGACGCACGGCGGGGGACTGCAGCGCGTTCGCGTTGACGGCTGCCCGGATGGCCGCAGGGATGTCGCCGGGGTTCTTCTTGAGGAGGAACCCCACGGCGCCGCGCTCGAAGGCGCCGTAGAGGTACTCGTCGAGATGGAAGGTCGTGAAGACGATCACGGGAATGGGCGCGGCGACGCCGATTCCGCTCAGCGCTTCGATCGCGTCGAGGCCGTCGCCGTCAGGCATGCGAAGGTCCATGAGCACGACGTCGGGTTTCAGGTGCCGTGCGAGCCGGACCGCGTCGATGCCGTTGTCGGACTCGCCCACCACCCGGATGTCCTGGGTCGTCTCGAGCAGCACGCGCAGGCTCTTGCGCACCGCGCCGGCGTCGTCGACGATCAAGGTCCGGATCATGCGTGTGCTCCTTCGGCGATCACGGGCCGGCTGGTGTCGGCGATGGCATTGGTCGAGTCGGCGCCGATCGAGCCGCCGCCCTGGCTCGGCTCGGCGTGCGCCTCGTCGGTCTCCCGCTGCACGTCGTGTGGCGCCACTCCTCGGCGTCGCGCACGGCGCTGGTGGGGCGGATGCGGCAGCAGCGCGTTGACGCTCCATCCGCCGTTCTGGCGGGGTCCGGTGCGCAGGCTGCCTCCAGCCGCCACGAGCCGGTCGCGCATGCCCTCCAGACCGTAACCGAGGCTCAGTCCGCGCAGTGCCCGGGAGGCGGTGTCCGGATATGGTGGGGGATCGTTCTCGATCCGCAGCAGCAGTTCGCTCCCGTCGTCCTCGATCGTGATGCTGATCGCCGCGCCGTCCGCGTGCTTGCGGGCGTTGCTCAGCGCCTCCTGCACGACCCGGTAGGCGATGTGCGCGCGCATCGGCCCCAGCCGATGGTCGATCTCGTGCCATGCCGGGACGTTCCACACAGAGACGTCCGCGCCGGTGACGGTGCGGTGCTCCTCGACGAGCGCCGGCAGCTCCGACACGCTGTGCTGACCGGGCCGCACCCCCGGCTGATGGGTCTCGGTGACGGTGCGATCCTCTTGTCGCATGCTGTTGAGCATCCGTTCGAACCCCTGGTAGAGCCTCTCGCCCTCCGAACGGATCTGGGTGATCAAAGTCGCGTGTGCGGCGCCGCCGGCGGCGGCGGTGGATTCGGCGGCCGCGCTCAGGGCCAGCAAAGCCGCCAGATGGGCCGACGAGGTGTCGTGGATCTCCTGTGCCAGCGTCCGGCGTTCCGCCGCGACCGCTTCGGCGGTCCGCACGGCTTCCGAGCTCGATGCGCGCAACGCCAGTTCGGCGATGCGCTCCGCTCGTGCGCGCAGCCCGGCGTACCAAGCTCCGGCGAAGGCAGGTCCGGCGACCGTCGCCGCTGCCACGAGCGCCCAGCCGATGAGCACCGCGGGGGCGCGCCACGGCGCTGCCCCCAGTGGCGCATGGAGGGCGTAGGCCGCTACGAGGGTCGCGAAGGTCACCACCACGCCGCCTGTGACCACGAGCCAGCGACGGAGGCCGGCGCGCTCGGCGGCGAAGACGAAGAGGGCGAACAGCAGTCCGGGCTGCACCGCGAGCGTCTCCCAGTCGCTGATGAGCACAGCCGCCTGCCACAGCAGAAGGGACGCGACGACGGTGCCGAAAGGCTGCGGCCGCAGCCACACCAGCCACACGGCCTGAAACCCGACGAGCGCCGACACCGCCACCAGCTGCCACGCGTCGTCGGGCACGTCGCCCGCCGGGCGACCGTGAAGAACAAGATACAGCGCGAGCCAATAGCAGCCGACGTTGGCGAAGAGCATGAGGGGCACGATCGCTCTGCTGACCCACTGCGCGGCACGCACGGCGGAACGGCCGCGGCGGGTCTGCGGCGCGGAGGGCATCGGCGTCCCCTCCTTTCGGGTGGGAGTGTCTGGGTCGATTTTCGCCCGGCCGCGCCGCCGCCGCAGTGCTTCCCTCGGTCGGCGCCGAACGGTGGGATCGCGGCATCCGCGGAATCACGCGGACGCGTCTTCGCCGAGCCATTCGAAGTTCACCCTTTGGACACCGACCGTCTGCCCGGAGTCGACCCTGCCGCGTTTTGCCCCGCCGCGGTCGTGGCCCGCACGATGTGTGAGTCGCCGCACCCCCAACCCCTCTTCCAGCCCAGGGGAGGGGGCGGCGACACCACCCGAACCCGCATCGAAAGCGTCAGCCATGTCCTCGTCAGAGCGCCCCGGGCCTTCCACGGCCGACGACGACGTGACCGCGGCCGTCGAGCGTGACGACGACGTGACCGCCGTGATCGACCGCGACGTCACGGTGGCCGAGCTCGAACAGGAGCGCCGCTCGCTGCGGCTGCTGGGCTTCGACGCATCGCCCACGCCGCACACCGATCCCGGCGACGGCCGTCGAGCGCTGGCGAGCCGGCGCGGCGTGGGCGACAACATCTTCCGGATCGGCGCGCACGGCGGCGGAGTGATCGTGCTGGCGATCATGACTCTCGTCGGCCTCTTCCTGCTCATCCGCGGCTTCGAGGCGATCGACGTCGCCGGCTGGTCCTTCCTCACGACTCAGGAATGGGAGCCGAACTCGGGCCGCTTCGGCATCGCAGCCGTTCTGTTCGGCACGGTGGCGATCGCGCTGATCGCGATCTCGGTAGCACTGCCCCTCGCGCTCGGAACCGCGACGTACATCTCGGAGTACGCTCCCGCCGGGATCAAGCGATTCCTCACCGGGGTCGTCGATTTGATGGCCGCGATTCCTTCGGTTGTCTATGGGCTGTGGGGCATGTTCTGGCTCGAGTCGGCCATCCTTCCGGTCGCCGAGTGGATCGCGACGTATCTCGGCTGGATCCCGATCTTCGCCGTGTCGGACTTCGATCCGCGGGACCCGCTCGGCACGCCCACGGTCTTCACCGCATCCGCTTTCCTTGCCGGACTGGTCGTGGCGATGATGGTGGCTCCCATTGCGGCGGCGATCATGCGGGAGGTCTTCTCGCAGGCGCCGATCGGCGAGCGCGAGGGGGCGCTCGCGCTCGGCGCCTCGAAGTGGGGCATGATCCGCTCGGTCGTCTACCCGTTCGGCGTCGGCGGCATGATCGGCGGCACGATGCTGGGGCTCGGCCGGGCACTCGGCGAGACGATCGCCGTCTACCTCGTGATCAGTCCCATCTTCACCATCAACTGGGAAGTGCTCTCGACCGGTACGAACTCGATCTCGTCGCTGATCGCACTGCGCTACGGCGAGGCATCCGGATTCGAGATCTCGGCGCTCATGGCCGCCGGACTCGTGCTCTTCCTCATCACGATGCTTGTGAACTTCATCGCCGGCTTCATCATCTCGCGCTCGCGCTCCGGCGCGTCCAGCTAGGACACACTCATGACCACCACCGCCCCCGCCACGACGCGCCGCCCCCGCCGCGCCTCGTCGCCCGGCCGCATCACCCGCACCCGGGTGCCGGGCCGCGACGGCATCACCGTCCATCCCACGCGCCCAGAGGAGCGACGCAACCTGTCGCGCATCCGGCGCGAAGACGTCCTGCGCATCGTGTGCGCCGCTGTCGCCGCGATCTGCGCCACGGCGTGGCTGTTCGCGCAGGTGCTGCCGTTCCAGGGCCCGCTGCCGTTCGTGCTGATCGCCTACGTCCTGTTCCTGCTCGGCTTCACGGTGCTGATCAGCTTCGACGACGACAGGGTCACGATCCGCGATCGCATCGCAGCCGTCGTCATCCACTCCCTCGCCGTCGTGCTGCTGCTCGCGCTCTCGGTCGTGGTCGTCTTCACCATCGCCCGCGGGTCGGATGCCTTCCTCCACTGGAACTTCTGGGTGCAGGACCTCTCGCTCGCCGGACCGCTCGACCCCATGACCGTCGGCGGCATGGCGCACGCCGCGGTCGGCACGCTCATCATGATCGGCATCTCGCTGGCGATCGCCATCCCGCTGGGCCTTCTGTGCGCGGTGTTCCTCGCGGAGTTCCCCTCTCCGTTCGCGAACATCGTCCGCACGGTCGCCGAGGCGATGACGGCGCTGCCCTCCATCATCTGCGGACTGTTCATCTTCGCCACGTACATCCTGATGTTCGGCTTCGACAAGTCGGGCTTCGCCGCGAGTCTCGCGATCACGATCATGATCCTGCCGATCATCATCCGTTCGGCCGACGTCGTGCTGCGCCTCGTGCCGCAGACGCTCAAAGAAGCTTCGCTCGCGACGGGGGCCTCGCAATGGCGCACCATCTGGCACGTCGTGTTGCCGACCTCCAAGTCGGGACTCATGACGGCGATCGTGCTGGGCACGGCTCGCGGCATCGGCGAGACCAGCCCGATCCTCCTCACGGCCGGCTACACGACGTACTTCAACCTCAATCCGTTCTCGGGGCCCATGGTCTCGTTGCCGCTCGCGACGTTCACTCTCGTGAAGTCGCCCGAGCCCTCGCAGATCGCCCGAGGGTTCGGCGCCGCCGCCGTCCTGATGGCGCTCGTGTTCGTGCTGTTCCTGCTCGCCCGAGTGATCGGCGGGAAGGGCGCAGGCATGCTTTCACCGCAGGGCATGGCCCGGGCTCGTGCGGCGTCGGACCGTGACGCAGCTCGCTTCGAGCAGCGCGCCCTGCGAAAGGCTTCCCCGGTCGTTGAGCGAGGAGCGCAGCGACGAGACGATACGCCCGACACCCCCGACGGAGACTCCCGATGACCGCCCGCACCGCCCCGCGCTGGAGCAGCGCCCGAGTGATCGTCGCGATCATCGGCGTCGTCCTCATCACGCTCGGCAGCCTCAATCTCGCCGGTGCCGCCACGGCGAACGCCGCCGGGCAGGTGCATGCCGCGATCCGCGGCACCGGCTCCACCTGGTCGGCGAACGCGCTGCAGCAGTGGATCCGCAACGTGTGGTCGAACTACCAGTGGAAGATCACGTACGACGAGACCGGATCCACCCAGGGGCGCGTGGGCTTCGCCAACGGCACCGCCGACTTCGGCGTGTCGGAGATCCCCTACGCCATCGAGAACAGCAACGAGGTCGACCCGCTGCCGGCGCGCCAGTTCGCCTACATGCCGATCGTGGCCGGCGGCACTGCGTTCATGTACAACCTCGAGATCGGCGGGCAGCGCGTCACAAATCTGCGCCTGTCGGGAGACACGATCGCGAAGATCTTCACCGGTGCGATCACGCGGTGGGACGACCCGCAGATCAAGACCGACAACCCGCTGCTGGCTCTTCCCGCGATTCCGATCGTGCCGGTCGTCCGATCGGACGGCTCGGGTGCCACAGCCCAGTTCTCCATCTGGATGCGCCAGGAGCACACCGCGCTGTGGGATGCCTACTGCGGCAAGGTGGGGCGACCGATGGTGAACGGCCACTGCGGCGTGACCAGCAACTATCCTGTTCCTCCCAACAGCGCATTCGTGTCGAAGGCGCTCTCGAGCGGCGTGTCCGGGTACGTCGCCCAGCAGCACGCGGTCGGAGCGATCACCTTCGTGGAGTACTCGTACGCCCTGAACGCGAACTTCCCGGTCGCGAAGATGCTCAACAGTGCCGGCTACTACACCGAGCCGACTGCGCCGAACGTCGCCGTCGCACTGCTGAGCGCACGCATCAACGAAGATCGGTCTTCGGTCAACTACCTCACCCAGGACCTCAGTCAGGTGTACCGGTCGGCCGACCCGCGGGTGTACCCGCTGTCTTCTTACTCGTACATCATTCTGCCGACCCTGCTCGAGTCGACCTTCACCGCCGACAAGGGCCTGACGCTGGCCGACTTCAGCGCTTACTTCCTGTGCGAGGGTCAGCAGCAGGCCGACCGGCTCGGATATTCGCCGCTGCCCATCAACCTGGTGCAGGCGGGCCAGGAGCAGATCGCGAAGGTGCCGGGCGGCGACCCGGCGATCAAGGGGATCGCGGACTGCAACAACCCCACGTTCTCACCCGACGGCAGCAACCGGCTCGCCAATGAAGCCCCCTTTCCGGCCGAGTGCGACAAGGCTGGCCCGACGCAGTGCCTCGACGGCACGGGCGGTACCGCGGGTACGTCGACGGGCGCGAGCGGTGGCGACGACGCGGCCGGCGGGGGCGGGGATGCCGCTGCCGGCGGAGGCGCGGGCGAAGGCGGTGCCGCCTCGA
>NZ_RRYE01000177.1 GCF_004010105.1 Microbacterium sp. CPCC 204701 | reverse complement strand
GCGCCGTTCGCCTCGAGGGCGGGCACGGGCTTGGGCCGCCGCCGCAGCAGCGAGAGGGTTGCGCCCGCGCGGGCGATCGCAGACGTGTTCGGCGATCGGCGCTTCGCCTCGGCTTCCTCCGGCGCCGCATCCGGCCGCGGGGCTTCGTCCGCGGGCTCGTAGACGGTCGCGTCGATGACCGTGACGGGGCGCAGCGGTGCCGTCGCGCGGACGTCCATCGCGGCATCACGCGCCACCGGCCGCAGATCGACGGGCCCGATGACGACGTCGCGTCGCTCGTCGAGGCGTGCGAGGGCGAGCAGGTCCTCGACGAGGAGGCCCATGCGGATCGCCTCCTTCTCGATGCGATCCATCGACTGGGCCACGTCCTCGTCGCCCCGCACGGCGCCCATTCGGTACAGCTCCGCATAGCCGCGCACGGTGACCAGCGGCGTGCGCAGCTCGTGGCTCGCGTCGCCGATGAAGCGGCGCATCTGCCGCACGGTCGCGTCGCGCTGCGAGATCGCGGCATCCACGTGGTCGAGCATCGCGTTGATGGCGGTCTTGAGACGCCCGACCTCGGTCGTGGTCGGCTCGATGTCGGTCATGCGCTGACTGAAGTCACCCGCCGCGATCGCGTCGGCGGTGGACTCGACCTGGCCGAGGCTGCGGAACGTGAGGGTCACGAGAAATCTCGTGGCGAATGCGCCGAGCGCGAGGATGACGAGGGCGAGGATCGAATAGATGCCGACATAGTTCGCGATGGTGCGGTTGACGGCGGCCAGCGGCGCCGCGACGAGCTGGGGGTACAGCGTGCTCCCGTACTGCTGGATCGACACGGTCGCGTGGAACGACGCGGTGCCGTCGACGGAGGTGAGCTCGAAGATCTGCAGCTCGTCGGTCTGCGCCTGCTGAAGGGTGAGTGTCGACGGCACCGCGGGGACCGGCCCGCCGCGTCCCCCGGCGAGGGCGAGCAGATTGCCTCGGTCGGCCTCGCCCTCTTCGGGCGCGTAGAGCGGATCGTAGACGGCCACGAAGTAGTCGACCGGCGGAGCGTCGTCGGTCTCGGTGACATCGAGGCGGCCGTCGTCGGAGACGGTGAAGTCGAGCAGCGGCGCGCCCGCCTCGGTGCGCGCCAAGGCCTCGATCTGCCCGTTGACGCCTTCGACGAGGGAGTTGCGCAGGAACGCGGCGGTTCCCACCCCCGCGGCGAACAGGCCGACGGCCAGGAGCACGACGGTGACCCCGGTGACCTTCGCGCGCAGACTCGTGCCTCGCCACCACCAGGTGATCGCGTCCGGCTTGTGCGCCAGGTCGCCCTCCTTCGTCTGTGCCGCGCTACGCGGTCTTGCCCGCCTTCAGCATGTAGCCGAAGCCACGCTTGGTCTGGATGAGCGGCTCGGACGAGTGCGGGTCGATCTTGCGCCGCAGGTAAGAGATGTAGCTCTCGACGATCCCGGCGTCGCCGTTGAAGTCGTACTCCCACACGTGGTCGAGGATCTGCGCCTTCGAGAGCACGCGGTTGGGGTTGAGCATGAGGTAGCGCAACAGCTTGAACTCGGTCGGGCTGAGGTCGATCGAGACGTCGCCGACCTGTACGTCGTGGGTGTCCTGGTCCATCGTGAGCTCGCCGGCGCGGATGACCGACTCCTCGTCGGCCTGCATGGTGCGGCGCAGGATCGCCTGGATGCGCGCCACGATCTCGTCGAGACTGAAGGGCTTGGTGACGTAGTCGTCGCCGCCGGCGTTGAGTCCGGTGATCTTGTCTTCGGTCTCGTCCTTGGCGGTGAGGAACAGGATCGGCGCGGTGTAGCCGGCGCCGCGGAGCCGCTTGGTGACGCTGAACCCGTTCATGTCGGGCAGCATGACGTCGAGGATGATGAGATCCGGTTCCTCCTCGAGGACGGCCGAGATCGTCTGTGCGCCGTTGGAGACGGCCCTGACCTGGAATCCGGCGAATCGCAGGCTCGTGATCAGCAGGTCGCGGATGTTCGGTTCGTCGTCCACGACGAGGATGCGCGGTGCGGTCATGCGCCCATTATGTCGGCGTATCCGCCGGGCTCGCTGGATATCGGCGACTCGGGCGGGATTTCTTCAGGAGCCGGCGGAGTGCCTGTGGACGCAGCATCGTCCGTCGGCGGGCTCCAGAACCGGAGTCGGGGGTCGCCGGTCGCGGCGCAGAGCCCGCACGCCGATGCGACGTTCGCGCCGCAGACGAGCGAGGTGTGCCGCGCCGCGAGGACGTGGAAGGGGCAGTTCTCACACACGAGATCGCCGGAGGCCTCGGCTCGCGGGGCGTACCTGTTCGGGTCGCTGCTGGACGCCGGCGCGGGACGCGTGTCATGCCGCCAAGCAGCCGCGCACGGCGACCGCCACGCTCTCCCGCACGGGGGCGTCGGGGTCGATGCTCAGGCGGTGCAGGACGATGCCGTCGCCGAACGCCATGAAGGCGTGCAGAGCCGCGTCGGGATGCTTCGCGCCCAGCGTCACGAGCAGCTGTCGCGACCACGCCTCCATGCCTTCCCGCTGCGCGCGCAGCGGTTGGAACAGCTCGGGATCGGACGAGGCCTCGAGGAACAGGGCGTACCGCGCGCGCGTGCGCACGGCGTGCTGCCCGGTCAGCAGCTCGATGACCGAGCTGAAGACGTCGATGAACGCTTCGAGGTCGTCGAACTGCTGTGTGAGGACCGGCCCGAGGTCGTGTGTCTCCTGCTCGGCGATCCACTCACTGACGCCCGTCATCAAGGCGGCGCGCGTGCGGAACCAGTTCGAGGTCGACCCCTTCGGCAGCCCCGCCCGTTCGTCGACGCGCGCGTGCGTCAGCGCGCGGATGCCCTGCTCGCCGACGAGTCGAACCGCCGCGTCGAGGGCGCGTTCGCGGGTCGTCGTCACCGGGAGAGCGTAGCAGGCGCACTACTTTCGTAGTGACAAGTCACTATGAACGTAGTACCCTCTGATCATGACCGCGACCACCGGCATCCGCTCGCGTACGGTCACCGCGAACGGACTGCGCATGCACGTGACCGAGGTCGGCGAGGGCGCACCGGTGCTGCTGCTCCACGGCTTCCCCGAGAGTTCGCGCGAATGGGGGCGCGTCATGGCGGCGCTCGCGGATCGCGCGCATCTGATCGCGCCCGACCTTCGCGGCGCGGGACGCACCGACGCGCCGCCGTCGGGTTACGACTCGGCGACGATCGCCCGCGACGTCCTCGCGCTCCTCGACGAACTGGGCCTCGACCAGGTCGACCTCGTGGCCCATGACTGGAGCGCCCTCGTGGGGTTCGACCTGTGCCTGGAGCACCCCGATCGCATCCGCCGCTATGTCGCGATCGCCGTGCCCGCGCCGTACCTGCGGATGAACCGTGCGCTCATCGTCGGGCTGGTGAAGGCGATGCCGCACCTGTGGTTCCAGTGGGCGATCGCGACGCCCTGGCTCGGACCGGCGCTGCTGTCGCGGGGACGGCAGCGACTCGCGCATCGGCTCCTTCGCGGATTCGAGCGCCGGCCCATGGACGACGCTGATGTCGCCGCCTACGTCGACGCCTTGCGCGATCCCGCGCGGGCGCGCGCCGCATCGAAGCTCTACCGGGGTCTCATCCTGCCCGGCTTCATGAAGGCGGTGCGAGGCGCGTACCTGGGCCGCGTGCTGCATACGCCGACGCTGGTGCTGTTCGGGGCGGATGACGGGCTGCTTCCCGAGGACGCGCTCGCGGTGAGCCCCGAAGACGCGCCCCAGACGACCGTGGAGCTCGTTCCGGGCGGAGCGCACTTCCTCGTCGACGACAACCCCGGGGAGGTCGCGCGGCACATGGCCGCGTTCCTCCTCGGATGAGCCTCGCCGTCAGGCGGCGAGCGAGTCGGCGTCCAGGATCGTGTAGGCGTAGCCCTGCTCGGCGAGGAAGCGCTGGCGGTTCTGCGCGAAGTCCTGGTCGACGGTGTCGCGCGCGATGAGCGTGTAGAAGCTCGCCGTGTGGTTGGACTGCTTCGGGCGCAGCAGGCGTCCGAGTCGCTGCGCCTCCTCCTGGCGCGAGCCGAAAGATCCCGACACCTGGATGGCGACGGATGCCTCGGGCAGGTCGATCGAGAAGTTCGCGACCTTCGACACCACGAGCACCGAGATCTCGCCGACACGGAATGCCTGGTAGAGCTCTTCGCGCTCGTCGACGGGTGTCTGGCCGGTGATCTTCGGCGCGTTCAGGGCCTCGGCGAGCACGTCGATCTGGTCGAGGTACTGGCCGATGATGAGGATGCGCTCGCCCTCGTGCCGCTCGACGAGGCGCCGCACGACGCCGATCTTCGCAGGAGCCGTCGCCGCGAGCCGGTACCGCTCGTCATCGGCGGCGGCGGCGTATTCGAGGCGGTCGCCCGCCGGGAGGTCGACGCGCACCTCGTAGCAGACTGCGGGTGAGATGAAGCCCTGCGCCTCGATCTCCTTCCACGGCGCGTCGAACCGCTTGGGTCCGATGAGGCTGAACACGTCGCCCTCGCGGCCGTCCTCGCGCACGAGTGTCGCGGTCAGCCCGAGGCGGCGGCGCGCCTGCAGGTCGGCGGTGAGTTTGAACACGGGTGCCGGCAGCAGGTGCACCTCGTCGTACACGATGAGGCCCCAGTCGAGGGCGTCGAGCAGCGCGAGGTGGGCGTACTGACCCTTCCGCTTCGCGGTGAGGATCTGGTACGTCGCGATGGTGACCGGCTTGATCTCCTTCGCCTGCCCCGAGTACTCGCCGATCTCCTCGGTGGTGAGCGACGTGCGCTTGAGCAGTTCGTCGCGCCACTGCCGCGCGCTCACGGTGTTGGTGACGAGGATCAGGGTCGTGGTCTTCGTCTCGGCCATCGCTCCGGCGCCGACGAGCGTCTTGCCCGCGCCGCACGGCAGCACCACGACGCCCGAGCCGCCCTCGGTGAAAGTCTCGACGGCGTGGCGCTGGTACGGGCGCAGATGCCAGCCGTTCTCGGCGAGGTCGATCGGATGGGGCGTGCCCGGCGTGTACCCCGCGAGGTCCTCGGCGGGCCAGCCGATCTTCAGCAGCTCCTGCTTGATGTGACCGCGTGCCCACGCGTCGACGACGAACACGCCGGGGGAGGGGTGGCCGATCAGCAGCGGCTGGATGCGCTTGTTCTTCGACACCTCTGCCAGCACCGCGGCATCCGTCGAGCGCAGGATCAGCTCGCCGTCGTCGTTGCGCTCGATGACCAGGCGCCCGTAGCGGCCGACGGTCTCGGCGATGTCGATCGACACCGACGGCGGCACCGGGAAGCGCGACCACCGCTCGAGCGTGGCGAGCATGTCGTCGGCGTCGTGGCCGGCCGCACGCGCGTTCCACAGCCCCAGCCGGGTGATGCGGTACGTGTGGATGTGCTCGGGTGCGCGCTCGAGCTCGGCGAAGATCGCGAGCTCGTGGCGCGCGCTCTCGGCGTCGGGATGTGCGACTTCGAGCAGCACGGTGCGATCGCTCTGGACGATGAGGGGGCCGTCAGCCATAACGTGCCAGTCTACCGGGGGTGCTGCGGGACCGGCGCCGCGGTGCGCCGGAGGCGGTCGCGCTCACGCGGAGTGGACGCTGACGATGCTCGAGACGGGGAGCGTGCGCTCGATGTCGGCGGCACGGTCGCGGCCGCGCAGGCGCCCCCCGCCGAGACCCGATGCCTCGAGGGTGAACGCGCGCTCCGCGCCGTCGGGCATACGCACCACCACGATGATCTCGGAGCGCGCGCGCACCGCCTGCTCGAGCTCGCGCTCGAGCCAGCCGGCCTCGCCATCGGTGCCGTGGCCTCCGCGGAGCATCGCGATGAGTCGCGCGTACGTCTCGGTGGGAGTGGCGCTCGGCTCGGAGGCGACGGCGGTGGTGCGGCGGTGCACCGACTCGGGCGCGCCCGACTCGTCGAGCGCCACCACGGGGTAGCGGGCGTCGGCGAGCGACCAGTACACGGCGTCGCGGGCGACTCGCGAGACGAGGTCCTGCCCGTCGGCCACGAGTCCGAGCGGGCGCAGGGCCTGGTCGATCGCAAGGGCGTCGAGCAGGCTCGCGTCGGCGCTCTCCACGCGCGTGCGCCCCGTGGCGAGATCGCTGCGCACGCGCACCAGGCCGTGGCGCGCGGCCGTGCTCTCGATGAGGTAGTCCAGCGGCTGCGGGATGCCGGTGAGCGACAGCGCTGACAGGAACTCGCGCACCGAGGCGGCCGTCTCGCCCTCGGT
>NZ_RRYE01000176.1 GCF_004010105.1 Microbacterium sp. CPCC 204701 | reverse complement strand
CCCGCCGCGCCGGCCCGCCGGTCGCAGCCCGACCCCGCGCCGGCGGTGACGCCCGCCGTGACCGAGGCGTCCGCCGACCTGACGCTCGACGACGGCGGGGTCATCGAGATCGTCGGCAGCGGCATCCTGATCGGTCGCGATCCCGCGACCTCGCCGGGCGAGCCGCGCCTCGTGCCGGTCGCCATCGCCGACCCGTCCATGTCGGTGTCGAAGACCCATCTCGCGGTGCTGCGGGTGGATGCCGGCCTCGTCGCCATCGACCTCGGCTCGACCAACGGCACCGCGATCGTCCGGTCAGGCGCCGAGCGCGAGCTCACCCCGCGCGAGCACGTCGCGCTGCGCGACGGGGATACGATTCGGCTCGGAGACCGCCACGCCCGCCTCCGCATCGGCTGACGCCGGCATCCGCACGAGGAATCCCACATGAGACTCAAACTGACGCTCCAGCGGCGCGACGACCAGCGCACCGACATCGTCGTCACCTCCGACACGACGGCGACCGTGCAGGACGTGGCGCGGCGCATCGCGGAGGCCGACCCGGCGCGCGACGTCGTGGCATCCCCGGACGACGTCCTCACCCTGCGGGTCGCACCGCCGACATCGGCGGCGTACCAGCTCCTCGAACCTGAGATGCTCGTCAGCGACGCTGCCGTCGGCTCGGGCTTCGTCGCCTCGATCGTCAACCTCGGTCCCGGCTACGTCTCGACCCGTCGCGCCGGAGCGCCGGCCGCCGCCGTCCTGTACGTCGTCGCAGGACCCTTCGCAGGCCGCGAGTTCCAGCTGCCCCGCGGCCACTTCACGATCGGCCGCGCCGCAGGGACCGACATCGTGCTCGACGACCCGCTGATCTCCAAGCGCCACGCGCGCATCGAGATCGGCAGCACGGTGGAGATCGTCGACCTGAACTCCGCCAACGGGATCGTCGTCGACGGCGGGCTCGTGCAGCGCCTGCGCGTCATCCCGGGGCAGCGCTTCATGCTCGGAGACACCGAGCTGGTCGTGCAGATGGTGCAGGACTACGCGCCCGCCGACCCCGACCCGGTACTCGAGCGCGGCGGTTCGCTGCTGTTCAACCGCAGCCCGCGGGTCGAGCCGCGCTATGTCGGCGAGGAGCTGCCGGAGCCCCGGATGCCGAAGGATCCGATCTCGCGGCTCTTCCCATGGCCGATGCTGGTCGCACCGATCATCCTCGGTGTGTCGATCTTCGCGATGACCGGACAACCGCGCTCCCTCCTGGTGGTGCTGCTGTCGCCGCTCATGCTGCTCGGCAACTTCATCTCGCAGCGGACGCAGGTCGGCCAGCGCGTGAAGAAGGAGGCCGAGGTCTTCGAGCGCACGTTCGAGGAGCTCGAAGAGACGCTCTACCGCGAACGTCCGCGCGAGCGCGAGGTCCGCAACGCCGAGGTGCCTCCGGTGGCGGTCGTCTTCGAGCAGGCCATGCGACTCGGGCCGATGCTGTGGACCCGGCGCCCCGAGCACTGGAACTTCCTCGCGGTGCGCCTGGGCACGTCCGAGGCGCCGTCCCGCACCAGCGTCAAGCACTCCGACAACCCCGACGCGCTCCAGGAGTACGTCGACCGTGTCGAGCGTCTGCGCGAGCGGTACCGGATGATCGACGGCGTGCCCGTGCTCGAGTCGCTGCAGAGCGTCGGGGTCATCGGCGTCGCCGGGCCCGCACGCGAGGCAGCTGACGCGCTCCGCGGGCTCAGCGTGCAGCTGTTCGGGTTGCACTCGCCGAACGAGCTGGTCGCGGTCGCTCTCACCGAGCCGCAGTGGGCGCGCCAGCTGGAGTGGCTCAAGTGGCTCCCGCACACCACCAGCGAGCGCAGCCCGTTCCGCGACATGCCGCTGTCGGACTCTGCCTCCACCGGTGCCGCCCTGCTGTCAGGGCTCGAAGAGCTCGTCATGCGGCGATCGAAGGCGGCGTCGTCGCCGCGGCTCCCGCTCGACGACGACTGGGATCCGATGCGCTACGGCACGGACGTGCGTCGTGCCGCGGAGGATGCGACCTTCCCCGGACAGACCGCGGTGCTCGTGATCGTCACCTCCGATGCGCCGGTCGATCGCGCGCGGCTCACGCAGGTGCTCGAGCGCGGCGCCGACGTGGGCGTGTACGGCATCTTCGTGGCGCCCGTCGTCGAAGCCCTCCCCGCGGTCTGCCGCAGCTTCGTCGACGTCTCCCGCGGACTCGAGGCGGCACAGGCCGGCACGGTGCGCAGCGGCGTGGAGTACCCGCAGACGGTCGTCGAGGGTGTCTCGAACGAGCTCATGACCGTGCTCGCCAAGCGCCTGGCCCCGGTCGCGGACTCCAGCACGGTCATCGAGGACTCGTCCGACATCCCGAACTCGGTCATGTTCCTCTCGCTCGTAGGTTCCGAGATGGCCGCCGACCCGTTGTTCGCCGTCGAGCGATGGCGCGAGAACAACACGATCCTCGACCGCTCCGGCGCGGCGCTGCCCCGACTGAAGAAGGCGGGCAACCTGCGCGCCATCGTCGGTCAGGGCACGGCCGACGCGATGACCCTCGACCTGCGCACGCAGGGCCCGCACGCGCTCGTGGGCGGCACGACCGGCGCCGGCAAGTCCGAGTTCCTGCAGGCGTGGGTGCTGGGCATGGCGGCCGCCCACAGTCCGGATCGCGTGACCTTCCTCTTCGTCGACTACAAGGGCGGATCGGCCTTCGCCGACTGCGTCGAGCTGCCCCACTGCGTCGGGCTCGTGACCGACCTGAGCCCGCACCTGGTACGTCGCGCCCTGACGAGCCTGCGCGCCGAGCTGCATTACCGTGAGCACCTCTTCAACCGCAAGAAGGCGAAGGATCTGCTCGAGCTCGAGAAGCGCCGCGATCCCGACACGCCTCCGGCCCTGGTCCTCGTCATCGACGAGTTCGCGGCACTCGCCGGCGAGGTGCCCGAGTTCGTCGACGGGGTCGTCGACATCGCGCAGCGCGGCCGTTCGCTCGGCATCCACCTCATCATGGCCACCCAGCGGCCCGCGGGCGTCATCAAAGACAACCTGCGCGCCAACACCAACCTCCGGGTCGCGCTGCGCATGGCCGACGAGTCGGACTCGAAGGATGTCGTGGACGACCCGGTCGCCGCGCGGTTCGACCCGAGCATTCCGGGGCGGGGCATCGCGAAGACCGGTCCCGGGCGCCTGGTGCCCTTCCAGTCGGCGTACGCGGGCGGCTGGAGCAGCGACGAGGCCCCGACCGCCGACGTGAGCGTCGCGGAGCTGCGATTCGGATCGGTGCAGCGGTGGGAGCTGGACGACAAGGGCGACGACGCCGCACACGACGTCGACCCCGGACCCAACGACCAGAAGCGCATCGTGTCGACCCTGATCGCGGCGGCCCAGCGGGCGAAGATCCCCGCGCCCCGCCGCCCGTGGCTCGACGACCTCGAGACCACCGTCGACATCCGGGCGGTGCGCGCGGGACGCGCGGGGTCGATCCTGCTCGGCAAGAGCGACATCCCCGAGCGCCAGCAGCAGGAGGCGGTCTACTTCGAGCCCGACCGCGACGGCTCGCTCCTCGTCTACGGCACGAGCGGCTCCGGCAAGTCGACGGTGCTCCGCACCGTCGCGATCTCGGCCGCGATGGGCCGGCGGCCCGAGAACGTCGCGGTGTACGGCCTCGACTTCGGGTCGGGCTCGCTGAAGAGCCTCGAAGTGCTGCCGCACGTCGGCTCGATCATCCCCGGTGACGACGCCGAGCGCGTCCAGCGCATCATGCGCTCGCTCGGCCGCGTGCTCGACGACCGGGGCAAGCGCTTCAGCGCCGCCAACGCGTCCAGCGTCGCGGAGTACCGCGAGCTGACGGGGCGCGACGAGTCGCGCATCATCCTGCTTCTCGACGGGCTTCCGCAGTTCCGCGCCGAGTGGGAGACGACGACCGCGCGGATGCCGTTCTATCAGGCGTTCATGCGGATGCTGGGCGAGGGCCGGCCCCTCGGCGTGCACGTCGTGGCGACCGCCGACCGTTCCGGGTCGGTGCCCACCGCCGTCAGCTCGAACGTGTCACGCCGGGTCATCCTGCGCCTGTCGGACGAGAACGCCTACTCGCTGCTGAACGCGCCCAAGGACGTGCTCGACGAGCGCTCCGCTCCGGGCCGCGCCATCGTGGACGGATTCGAGACGCAGATCGCGGTGCTCGGCGGCACGCCGAACGTGGCCGAGCAGACGAAGCTGCTCACCCAGTGGGCCGAAGAGCTGCGCACCCTCGGCGCGCGCGAGGTCGACGAGATCGGCTCGCTCCCCACGCGGCTGCCGTGGACGTCCCTGCCAGACCGCATCGGCCAGTTCCCGTCCCTCGGCATCGCCGAGGACACCCTCGCCGCACGCGACTTCGACCCGGTCGGCACGTTCGTGGTGTCGGGCCCGCCGACGGCGGGCAAGACGAACGCCATGAAGGCGCTGATCACGTCGATGGTGAGGTTCGACCCGGCGGTGAAGCTCTTCCACTTCGGCGGTCGCCGCTCGCAGCTGAAGGACTTCGCGCCGTGGATGCGCAGCGCGACGACCGTCGACGACGCGAAGGAGCTCGCCACCGAGCTCGCCGAGCTCGTCGCCGACGAGGCGCTGAAGGCCCGCATCATGATCGCGATCGAGGACGTGCCGCAGTTCGCCGACTCGCCCGCCGAGCGCCCGCTCAAGGCCCTCTTCCAAGCCGTGAACCGCAGCGAGCACCTCCTCATCGGCGATGCCGACGTCACGCAGGTCACGAGCGGATTCGGCCTCATCGGCGACTTCAAGGGCGGCCGCAAGGGCATCATCCTCAAGCCCGACGCGTTCGACGGCGACGCGGTCTTCAAGGTGCCGTTCCCGAAGGTCAAGCGCGGGGACTTCCCCGAGGGTCGCGGCATCTTCGTGCAGGCCGGCCGGCAGGTGACCGTGCAGCTGCCGCTCGTCGAGGCATCCACGCTGCCGGTCGAGCCGGCGGCCGCCGGCACGCCCGCGAGCACGGTCACTGCATCCGTCGCCGCCGATATCCCCAACGTCTAGAGAGGCGATGTCCCATGGCCAAGCCGATGCCCGTGCGCCTGGACGGCCACGCCCGCGAGATCGTGGAGGTGGCGCAGCGTGCGCGTGAGGTCATCGCACGCGATGCGGAGTTCTCGCGGAACGTGCTCCCCTCGATCGCATCTCTGGGGCGGACCCGCCGGGAGCATGCGAGCAGCGCACAGCACGGGGCGCCGGCCCCCGCGGCACAGCAGCCGCGTCCGGCGTCGCGCTTGCGGCAGGTGGTCTGGTCGGTCGTCTTCGGCGTCGGCCTCTTCGGCGCCACGGTCTCAGCGGCGCTCATGTACCCGCCGATCCGGCGCATCGTGCTGGAGCCGACGATGGCGGTGCCGCTCCTGATCGCGGCGACGCTCACGGCCTTCGTCGCCCTCGCCGTCGCCCTCATCGTGCGGTCGTCGCCGCGTTCGGCCGCTGCGGCGTCGGTGCTCGCCGTGATCGTCGCGCTTGCCCTCGTGGCCGCGGTGGTCTATCGGATCGCGGTCGGCACGACAGGTGGCACGTCGTACACGCAGGAGCAGCTCGCCCTCTGGTCCGTGGCCGCCGCCGTCATGCTCGCCGAGCTCGTGCTGCTGATCGTGAAGCTGCGACGGACAGCGCGCCGGTCCGAGGCGGCGGACGGTGTGCGGTGGAAGGGAGATCCGGACTACCGGCGCGAGTCCGAACGACTGCGCGCGTACGCGGCCGAGCTGGCCGCCTTTGAGCCGGACGACCCTTCGTCCCGCGAACGGCTCCACGGCGATTGGGAATCAGCGCTGTCCTCCCTGAGGGTCGCACCCGAGACGCTCCAGCAGGCACGCCGGGTCGGTCCGGTCGCCTGGCTGGTCTGGGCGGCATACGACGGCGAGATCGACATCTCGCGGGTGCGCCTGGGTTGAGATCCGCGGTGACCGTGGGATGGGGAATGGTCCCCATCGTGGGGGTCGGTTGGTGTCGGTTAGGTTCTGAGTGTCGGCCCGGTGGGGGTCGGGTTTTCTGAGTGAGGGAGTTGACGATGCCCGATTTCGGTGCTTCGTACGCGGGAATGGAGCAGGTGGCGTCGTCGCTGTCGCAGGCTCGTGATGACATCCAGGGTCAGCTGGACGCGTTGAAGTCGCAGGTGGACACGCTGCTCGGCGAGGACTTCAAGACGCAGCACGCGTCGGGCAAGTTCGGTGAGGGCTACTCGGA
>NZ_RRYE01000175.1 GCF_004010105.1 Microbacterium sp. CPCC 204701 | reverse complement strand
GCGGCGGCCCGGCCAGGAACCGGCCCACAGCGGCTCAGCACCGAGCTTGGTCGCGATCCTCATGCGCTCCCGCACGCCGGGCCGCGCCGCGAGCCACCGGCCCAGCACGCGCTCGCTGTCGCCGCCCTGCCCGCTGGCGCTGGCCCAGAAGCTGTAGCAGTCGGCGGTGTCGATCCAGACCCCGCCGCGCTCCACGAAGCGGTCGAGCAGCGCGAAGGAGGTGGTCTCGTCGATGGCGGTGCCGAACATCATGGCGCCCAGCACGAGCGGTGAGGTGGGAGAAGTGGATGCGGCCATGAGCCCACTGTGCAACCTGGAGTTCGCTCCAGGTCAAGCTCTAAGTTCGGACCATGACGACCTACTCCCCCGCCGAGGCCGCTGCGCTCTCCGGCTTCTCGCTGGACACGCTCCGCTACTACGAGCGCGAAGGCATCCTGCCGCCGGTCGCGCGAAGCGCCGGTGGGCATCGGAAGTTCTCAGAGGCGGACCTCGGCACGCTGGGCTTTCTCAGGTGCCTGCGCGACACCGGGATGCCGATCGAGAAGCTGCGGCGGTACGGTGCGCTCTGCCGGGACGACTCCACGGTGCGGGAACGGATCGCACTGCTCGAGGAGCATGCCGCGGCTGTCAGGCACGAGATCGAAGAGCTCTTGAGACAGCAGACCCGGCTCGACGAGAAGCTCGCGTGGTACCGCGAGCAGGCGCATCCCTGAAGACAGGTCAACCAAGGCTTTTGCTCCAGAGCTGAATAGATTGCGCCTTTAGTCGCGAGACTATCTTCTAAGTAGCTGGGAAGCTAAACTAGCGGCGGATTCAGCCTGTCGACTAACGGGAGTCGCATGTACGTTCTCACCGCAGATCAGCGCGACAGCCGCGCGCACGCCGATCTGGTTCCGACCGCGCTTGCGGTCGTGAACCGGCACGGCACGACGGCGCTCACGCTCGCTCCCGAGCGCACCGCGGGCGACGAGCTGCAAGTCGCCATCGCCGATCCTGCGGCCGTCCTCTCGATCGTGCTGGAACTCACCAGGACCGAGCAGTGGAGCGTCGGCGTCGGCGTCGGCGAGGTCGAATCACCGCTTCCGGCGAGCGTCCGCGCGGCCCGAGGGGAGGCCTTCGTCAACGCGCGCGACGCCGTCGACCGCGCCAAGAAGACACCCACACGGCTCGCAATCACCGCTCCCAGCGGGGGCCCGGACGCCGAGGCGCTCCTCCGGCTGCTCATCGAGCTGCGCGACCGGCGCTCGCCCGAGGGCTGGGAGGTGTACGACCTGCTGGCGGCCGCGCACACTCAGCGCGAAGCCGCCGACCTCCTCGGCATCTCGCAGGGTGCGGTGAGCCTCCGCGCGAAGGCGGCGGGGCTCCGCGCCGAGGAGGCCGCCGTGCCCGCGCTCGAACGGGTGCTCGCCCGCCTCGACGCGAGCGAGTCCCCGGGCGGTGCTCAGGAGGTCGAGTGACGCACGGCGGCGAGGTCCCGCGCAAGCCGCCGGAGCTCGACGTCCGTCGTCGTCGGCGAGCTGATCGCCTGCTCGGCATCCTCCATCAGCTCGAGGAACGCGATCGGCATCCCGTCCACCGTGATCTCGGCATCCCACGACACGGCGCCGCCGGCGAAGTGCAGCCACGCCGTCAGCAGCTCCGCCACCGCGCGATCCTCCCCGCCGTCATGTGACGGCGTGAGGAGGGACGCGGCTTCCGCCGGAGTCCCGGCGGCATACGTCTCGTCGAATACGCCCGACACCGCCGCGACGATGCCGAGATAGGCAGCCGAGACCGGCGGGTCGGCGTGAGGCTGCCCGGCGCCTGAGAACTGGTGCATCCACCACCCCTGCCCGCGGGCGGCATCGGCGGTGCCGGTCGCGATCACGCCGGCCGAGGCATCGGTGGTTCCGCCGTCATCATCGGCGACCGTGACCGAGACGTAGCCCACGCCGGCATCCGCGAACCCGGCCGCCACCGCGTCGGATGCCTCGAACGGGAAGGTGCCGGACGGGCTCAGCGGCGGGTCGGGCAGCGAGCCGTCGTTGTACACGGTCGTCTCCGCACCGGTCGACCAGGTGAAGGCGAGGTCGTCGCTGCCCTCGTCACGCGCGACCGCGCCGGCCTCGATCTCGGCGCCCGCCTCGATGACGGAGAAGTCGCCGCCGGGGAACGACACGACACCCGGCAGCATCAGCTCGGCCTCCGGGATCACATTCCGCACCTCGAGCGGGACGCTCCCGACACCCACGCCGCCGTCGTCGTCGGTGACCGTCACCGCGACGGCATACGTGGCGTCGTCTCCGTAGACGTGGTCGACGCCCAGAGCGAGCTGCGGGATCGTCACAGCCTCGGCCGGTCCGCCGTCGCCCCAGTCGATCTCGGCCGCGAACGTGTCGGCACCCGGATCCGCGACCGTCGCGCGCAGTGTCGCCGGGGTTCCTTCGTCGGCGGGAGTCGCGACCACCGAGACCGCGGGCGGCACGTTGAGCACGGTGATCTCCTGCGTCGCAGAATCGCTCAGCGCCTCCACGCGGTCGTACACGGTCAGTGTGACGGTGCCGGTGAAGTCGTCGGTCAGCGTGAGCTCGGGCGTGGCGGTCGCGGCGAGCGAGCGCTCGGCCGGCTCCCAGCGATAGCTGAGCGGGAGTCCGTCGGGGTCGCTGCTCTCCGACGCGTCGAAGTCGATCGTGTCGCCTTCGTCGACGACGAACGGGCCGCCGCCGATGATCGCCGACGGCGGCGCGTGGTCGCATGGTGCGGCCTCGTAGTCGCCTTCGACGAGTTCCTGACCCGGGATGTCGCACACGCGCGCGACGACGCGGGATCCGTCGTCGATGAATCCGCCGGGCTCGTCCCACGTGACCGGTGCGCCCGGGGTGTCGGGCACGGCGACCTCCCAGTGGAGGTGCGAGGCGCGGTCGCCCGGCTCGCCGCCTGCCGTGCTCGCCGCGCCGATGTCGTTCTCGAGGCCGATCACCTCGCCTGCCTCGATCCAGTCCCCCTCCGCCCAGGTCGCGCTGACGGTGCCGGTGCCGAGGTGCGAGTACTTCGTGTACTCGCCGTTCGGATGCTCGATCCAGACGTAGTTGTCGTACCAGCCGCAGTTGCCTCCCCGCACGGTGGTCGACGGATCGTTGTTGCCGCACGCGTGCTCGAGCGCGTCATCCTGCGGCTGGGGCGGCACCTGCACGTCCAGTCCGTCGCCGGCGCCCGGCTCCTGCCCGTGGTGATCGACGATCGCGCGGATCCAGCCGGACGCGGCGGCGACGACCTCGCTGCCCGGGCCCGCGTTCATGTCGTACGCGACGTTGTGATCGTGGTGCCAGTTCGTGACGGTGACCTCGGTGCCGTCGCCATAGGGCAGGCGGTAGATCCCGGTCGACGTCGCCGCGGCCTCGTGATCTGCGACCGCGGGCGGAGCCCCCGTCAGAGCGGCCCCGGCGACCACTGCCGCCGCGATCCCCCGTGCGGTCGCGATCCTCCTCCGCGATGCCGGCCGACCCTTCGACTGCATCTGCATCTCTGTTCCCTCCGCGCGCACGGATCACGCGGCGGCACACGCGGCGCGAGGCCGAACGCGTCAGGACGGCTCTTCCCAGCGCCGCCACTCCCCTGGCGATACGGTACGCCGCGATCGGGCACGGCACCAGGGGCTTCGCCGGGAACGGATGCCGCACCCCGGCCGCGTCGCCGGCACATGCCAGACTGAGCGCCATGGTCTTCCCCGACGTGCTCCTGACGGCGGCGCTCTCGATCCTCCTGGTCCTCGCGCTGTGCGGGGCCCTCGCGCTCGTGATCCTCAGCCTCCGCAAGCCGGCCGACGTGCCGCTGGCGGCCGCCGGTTCGCTCGTCGTGGTGTGCCTGCTCATCGTGTCGGTGTCGCCTCTCAACGTCCCGCTGCTGGTGGGTCTCGGCATCGCGCTGCTCGGCACGGCGCTCGCGATCCTCGGTGGCAGCCCGGTCACCCGTCGCGTGCTCGAGATCGCGACCCACGGCCGGGTGGAGGAGGGCGACAACGGCGGCATCCTGCTGCGAGCTCCGTCGATCGCGGCGGGCTCGGAGGGCGCCGTGCGCGAGGTGCTGCGCGGGGGCACCACAATCGGCTACCTCGAGCGGATCGCGGTGGCGCTCGGGATCATCTCGGGTTTCCCCGAGGCGATCGCCGTGGTCGTGGCGCTCAAGGGCATCGGCCGCTTCTCCGAGCTCGCGGCGGCCGAGGCGCGCGAGCGGTTCATCATCGGCACGCTCGCGAGCCTCGTGTGGGCCTGCATCGTGGCGGCCCTGGTGCGGCTCGCGATCTGGTGACCCGCCGCAGCGGACCGCTGATGGCTAGAGGCCCAGGGCGTGCGCGGCGGCCTGCACGCGCTCGATGAGCTCGACCCGCTGCTCGGCGACGCGCACGGGCGCGGTGCCTCCGACGCCGGTGCGGCTCGCCACGGAGCCTTCGACCGAGAGCACCTCGCGCACCTCGGTGGTGAGATGCACCGACACGCTCGCGAGCTGCTCGTCGGTCACCTGGTCGAGCTCGATCCCCTGCTCCTCGCACACGCGGACCAGGTGGCCCGAGATCTCGTGGGCGTCGCGGAAGGGCACCCCGCGCTTGACGAGCCATTCGGCGACGTCCGTGGCGAGCGAGAACCCCTGCGGCGCCAGCGCCGCCATGCGGTCGGTGTCGAAGCGCATCGTCGCGACCATGCCGGCGAACGCGGGCAGCACCGTCTCGAGGGTGCGGACCGAATCGAACACCGGCTCCTTGTCCTCCTGCAGATCGCGGTTGTACGCGAGGGGCAGCGCCTTCAGCGTCGCGAGGAGCCCCGTCAGATTTCCGATCAGGCGACCGGACTTTCCGCGGGTCAGCTCGGCGATGTCGGGGTTCTTCTTCTGCGGCATGATGCTCGACCCGGTCGAGTAGCCGTCGTCGAGCCTGATGAAGCCGAACTCGCGCGTGTTCCACAGGATGATCTCTTCGGCGAACCGCGAGAGGTCGACGCCGATCATCGCGGCGATGAACGCGAACTCGGCGACCACGTCACGCGCCGCCGTGCCGTCGATGGAGTTCTCGGCAGTGCGGTCGAGACCCAGCTCGCGTGCGACGACCTGCGGATCCAGGCCCAGGGTAGACCCGGCGAGCGCTCCCCCGCCGTACGGCGAGACCGCGGCACGCGCCGACCAGTCGCGCAGGCGCTCGAGGTCGCGCACCAGCGGCCAGGCGTGGGCCTGCAGGTGGTGCGCCAGCAGCACCGGCTGCGCGTGCTGGAGGTGCGTGCGGCCCGGCATGACCGCCTCGGGATGCGCTTCGGCCTGCGCGACAAGGGCGTCCACCAGACGAAGGACTTCGCGCGCGATCGTGCGGGAGTGGTCGAGCAGGTACATCCGCACGAGCGTCGCGATCTGATCGTTGCGACTCCGGCCCGCCCGAAGCTTGCCGCCGAGCTCCGGCCCGACGACGGCGATGAGCGCCTGCTCGAGCGCTCCGTGCACGTCCTCGTCGGACGCTGTGGGCACGAGCGTGCCGTCGGCGATGGCGCGCGCCAGCACATCGAGGCCGTCGTGCATCGCACGCTCCTCGGACTCGGTGAGGTAACCCGCGAGCGCGAGCGCCTTGGCGTGCGCGTGCGAGCCCGCGATGTCGTAGCGGGCGAGATCCCAGTCGAAGTGCGTCGAGCGGCTCAGCTCCGCCAGCTCGGGCGACGGCCCGGACGCGAATCTCGCGCCCCACAGCGCGCCTTCGTTGGTTGCATCGCCCTTCGCATCGCTCACCCGAGAAGCCTACCGGGAGGCCGCTGCGGCCACGGGTCGCGCACGATCCAGCGCGGAATGCGATCGACCGCCGCCTCGAGCGGACCGCGGCCGATGAGCAGTGTCCACGCCGTGCACAGCATGATCGCCCCCACGGTCAGCGACCAGAACGGCTCGAGCGCGCGGAAACCGCTCAGGTCGCCAGGATCTCCCAGCACGACGCTCGCGACGACCGCCCACACCACCAGCTGAGCCGTGTACGCCGTGAGCGGCATCGCCCCGACCGCCCGCAGCGGCAGCACGACGAGGCGCAGGAACGTCCGGCACACCAGGAGGCAAGCTCCCAGCACGGCGAGCGCGAACCCGCCCGAGCCGATCACCTCGAGCAGACCGGTGGAGTGCGGCCGCGCGGTCCACAGGGCGCCCGAGAATGACGCCGCCTCGGCGGCCTCACCCGCGCCGGTCGCG
>NZ_RRYE01000174.1 GCF_004010105.1 Microbacterium sp. CPCC 204701 | reverse complement strand
GCGGCGACCACTCCGCCGACCGCGCCGAGACCGCCCGCGATCACGAGCCCCCACGGCGGGAACCGCAGCTGCACCCACCCTGCCAGCGCCGCGACGACGAGCATCACGACGGCGATGCCGACGACGAGCGCGATCTTGTCGGCGGTGCCGAAGAGCGCGATCGCGGCATCCTTCGCCCACGTCGGCGCGATGTCGATCAGAGCCGACCCGATCGCGGCGACCGGGCTCGACGCCGGCGCCACGATGCCGGCCACGAGTTCGCCGGTCCCGGCGCCGAGCACGACGGCGGCCACTCCCGCGACCCAGGTCAGGGGTGCGGGGACGCGCTCCGCCGGATGGGCCGCCATGCCACCAGGTTAGGCGGCGGCGTCGACGCACGGACGGGCAGGAGGTTACGGGCTGCTTACACCCGCCGTCGACCTCTCCGCCGTCGGGCGCTCCCGAAACAATGCGGCAACACGGCCCGCATTAGGCTCCTTGCATGGGTGATCTGTTCGACGGCTACGGCTCCACGCTCGCGCCGCGCAAGACGCCCTCGGGGACCCCGCCGTTCGATGAGATGTTCGGCAGCCCCGCCCATCCCGGCGCTCCCGCCGAGTCCCGCGCGGCGTACCGGGAGCTGTATCAGGCGCTCGCGCAGATGACCCAGGAGGAGCTGCGCGGCCGCACCGACTCGCTTGCGAGCTCGTACCTCGCGCAGGGCGTCACGTTCGACTTCGCGGGCGAGGAGCGTCCCTTCCCGCTGGATGCCGTGCCGCGCGTCATCGCGTATGACGAGTGGTCGCGCATCGAGGCCGGCGTCAAGCAGCGCGTTCGGGCGCTGGAGGCCTTCCTGGCCGACGCATACGGGCATCAGCACTGCGTGCGCGACGAGGTGCTGCCGGCCCGGCTGATCTCGAGCTCGCAGCACTTCTACCGCCAGGCGGCCGGTATCGTGCCCGCCAACGGCGTGCGCATCCAGGTGTCGGGAATCGACCTCATCCGCGACGAGCACGGCGAGATGCGCGTGCTCGAAGACAACGTGCGGGTGCCGTCGGGGGTGAGCTACGTCATCTCGAACCGTCGGGTGATGGCGCAGACTCTGCCGGAGCTGTTCGTCTCGATGCGCGTGCGGCCGGTGGGCGACTACCCCAACAAGCTGCTCGCGGCGCTGCGTGCGTCGGCCCCCGCCGGCATCGAAGACCCGAACGTCGTCGTGCTGACGCCGGGCGTCTACAACTCCGCCTACTTCGAGCACACGCTGCTGGCCCGGCTGATGGGCGTCGAGCTGGTCGAGGGCCGTGACCTGCTGTGCATCGGCGGCAAGGTGTTCATGCGTACCACCCGCGGGCCCAAGCGGGTCGACGTCATCTACCGTCGCGTCGACGACGACTTCCTCGACCCGCTGCAGTTCCGCGCCGACTCGATGCTCGGCGCGCCGGGTCTCATGCTCGCCGCGCGCCTGGGCAACGTCACGATCGCCAATGCGGTGGGCAACGGCGTCGCCGACGACAAGCTGCTCTACACCTACGTGCCAGACCTGATCCGCTACTACCTCGCCGAGGAGCCGATCCTCAAGAACGTCGACACGTGGCGGCTCGAAGACCCGGAGGCGCTCGAAGAGGTGCTCGACCGGCTCGACGAGGTGGTTGTGAAGCCGGTCGACGGCTCGGGCGGCAAGGGCCTGGTGGTGGGGCCGGATGCCTCGCCCGCCGAGCTCGCCAACCTCCGGCAGCGCCTGCTCGCCGACCCGCGGGGCTGGATCGCCCAGCCGGTCGTGATGCTCTCGACGATCCCTACGCTGGTGGCGGACGGCATGCGGCCGCGCCACGCCGACCTGCGGCCCTTCGCCGTCAACGACGGCGAGGACGTGTGGGTGCTTCCCGGCGGTCTCACCCGCGTCGCGCTGCCCGAAGGACAGCTCGTCGTGAACTCGAGCCAGGGCGGCGGGTCGAAGGACACCTGGGTCATCGGCGGATCCGCGCCCGCTCACGTGGAGTACGGGCAGGGGCAGGGCGTCTCGGGCCTCGTCGCCGACCAGGCGGCCACCGTCACCGCCGCGATCCCCATCGTCTACGACCCGCAGCATCGGCCTGCGCACGCGCCCCGGGATCCCGACAGCGGCGACCACGACCAGCACGAGCAGGAGCACGCCCGCTCGATGCCGGATCCGCAGCGTGCCGCCCAGACCGCACAGCAGCAGCAGGCGCAGGTCGAGGCATCCGCCCCTGCCCACCGAGCCCTGACCCACCGCGTTCCGATGTCGGCCGATCATGTCGCACGATCGGCCACAAGCGCGCCTGGGAGCGACCGGGATCGGGACATGCTCAGGGGTGAAGCGAGATGCTGAGCCGCATCGCCGAGAGCCTGTTCTGGATCGGGCGATACATCGAGCGCTCCGACGGGACGGCGCGCATCCTCGACGTGCACCTGCAGCTGCTGCTCGAAGACCCCTGGATCGACGAGGACACCGCGTGCCGGTCGCTGCTCAGCGTCATGGGGTCGCTTCCGCCCGAGGGCGTCGAGCACGTCCGCCGGGGCGACGTCCTGGCGCGGCTGGCCGTCGACCGCACGAACCCGTCGAGCATCGCGTACGCGCTCACCGCGTCCCGCGAGAACGCGCGCCGGGCCCGCGAGATCGTGTCGACCGAGCTGTGGGAGACGCTCAACACCACGAACGCGAGGATGCCGCGGCGCCTGCAGAACGACCGGGTGCACGAGTTCTTCCAGTGGGTGCGCGAGCGCGCTGCGCTCGCCGTGGGCATCGTCGACTCCTCGACGAGCCGCGACGAGGCGTGGCAGTTCTTCACCCTCGGACGCAGCATCGAGCGCACCGACATGACGGCACGCCTGCTCGCCACGCGATCGCTGACCGAGGCATCCGGCCCGTCGTGGACGACGATCCTGCGGTCCTGCGGCGCCTACGAGGCCTACCTGCGCACCTACCGCGGCATGCCGAGCGCGCGCAACGCCGCGGAGTTCCTGCTGCTGGACCGTCTGTTCCCGCGCTCGATCATCTACTCGATCCAGCGCGCCGAGGAGTGCATGAGCGCCATCGATCCGCGCGCCGACCGCGTCGGCCACTCGAACATGGTGCTCCGCGCCTTCGGCCAGATCCGCAACGACCTCGAGTATCGCCCGATCTCCGAGATCCTGAACGAGCTGCCGCAGCACATGCAGCGCGTGCAGACGGTCACACGGGAGGCATCAGAGGCCATCCGCGGCAGGTTCTTCCCGACGCAGGCCGAGCCCAGCTGGATCGGAGAGATCTCGTGAAGCGCCTCCGCATCGAGCACCAGACGGGCTTCAGCTACCAGGGCGACGTGACCGCGTCGTACAACGAGGCCCGCATGCTACCGGGCTCGACCGACAGCCAGTTCGTGCTGAACTCGTCGCTCGACATCGAGCCTTCGACATCCGTCAATCAGTACGTCGACTACTTCGGCACGCGCGTCGCGGCGTTCGACGTGCTGTCGCCCCATTCGGCACTGACGATCACGGCGCGTTCGCTCGTCGAGGTGCGCCCGCGCCCGCTCGAGCACATCGACCTCACGTGGGACGCCCTCGCGCGCGAGGCGAACCGGTCGATCGCCACCGTGGAGCAGCTCACGCAGACCCGTCGCACGCGGTGCCATCCCGAGGTGGCCGAGCTCGCCCGCTCGATCGCGTCGCAGCACGACCGCCCCGGGCAGGCGGCGCACGCCATCGCGGTCGCCATCGGCGACGCCGTCGAGTACATGCACGGCATCACGGGCGTCCACTCCACCGCGAGCGAGGCGTGGGAGACTCGCAAGGGCGTCTGCCAGGACCTCGCGCACATCACGCTCGGCGCACTGCGCGAGGTCGGCATCCCGGCGCGCTACGTGTCGGGCTACCTGCACCCGCGTCCGTCGGCCGAGGTCGGCGTCGCGGTCACGGGCGAGTCGCATGCGTGGGTCGAGTGGTTCGCCGGCGAATGGCAGGGCTTCGACCCCACCAACAACATCGAGATCGGCGACCGCCACGTGCTCGTCGGACGGGGCCGCGACTACAACGATGTGCCGCCGCTGCGAGGGGTGTACGCCGGACCGTTCAAGAGCAGCCTCCACGTGAAGGTGACGATCACGCGGGAGGCGTAGCGAGCGGGGCTTCAGGCGAGGTCGCCGAGGCGCACTGCTCCTTCGAGCGCGCGCATTCGGAGTGATCTGCGCCGATCTCACCTCGGACGACACGGACATCACGGGCTCCTGCTCGACGCACTTCCCGCAGCCGCAGCCGCCGTTCGTGCGCGAGGCGCCCGCGTACTTCACGCGCCGATGGAGGAGTTCGCCAGCCTCGAGCGCCGTTCAGGCCGGCGCGCTGTCGGGGTCGAGGGTCTTGAGGGTGTCCTCCTCGACGGGGTTGTCGGCGTCCAGCTGCTCCTCGGTCGTCTCGTCGCCGCCGGTGGGACTGTCGTCGTCGGGGGTGACGTTCTCGCTTCGGCGTTCATCCATGAACGCCACGTTACGCAGTGCGCGCGCACGGCGACAGGGGTTGACGAGCGCTGCGCGAGTTTCCCGCCCGAGCGGCTGATCATCGTCCGGCAAGGCATTCCGACTGACGTCCGGGTGTCGCGACGCGCCGCATCCGGGCGTGGGTTTCCGCGTGTCGTGACCCCTGAGCGGGTCGCGCGGGGAGTGGCGTAACGTCCGGGTGTCGCGACGCGCCGCATCCGGGCGTGGGTTGCCGCGTGTCGTGACCCCTGAGCGGGTCGCGCGGGGAGTGGCGTAACGTCCGGGTGTCGCGACGCGCCGCATCCGGGCGTGGGTTGCCGCGTGTCGTGACCCCTGAGCGGGTCGCGCGGCGAGAGCGAGCCTGCGCGAGTCAGGGTCGAGGGCGGTGAGGTCTCCTCGAGCAGCTCGAGCCGAGCGGGGTCGCCGAGGAGGTCGGATTCAGAGCCAGCGTCGCGACCGCAGATGCCACTGGACTCTTCCTGAGGCTAGACTGCAATCGCATTCGGCACAGAATGGATATGCACACCGCCATGGACATGCAGGATAGCCGGTCAGCCGCCGCCACCCCCACCGCAGCGGCTGACCGCTATTGGGAGAGCTCGTCGCCGGGTGCCGGCCGTCGCGCGCCTCGCGCCGATGCGGTGAGCGACGCCGTGGTGCTCAGCCTCAACGGCATGTGGCGGTTCCGGCTCTCGCCGACGGTCGAGGGCACCGGGAGCGAGTTCCTCGCCGAGGACTTCGACGACTCCGCGTGGGACGAGATGCGGGTGCCGTCGCACTGGGTGCTCGAGGCGTTCACGCCTCTCGCCGGCGGATCTGCGCGCCACATGCTGGGCACCGACGAGGGCCCGCTCTACACGAACACCGCCTACCCGATCCCGCTCGACCCCCCACGCGTCTCGACCGAGAACCCGACCGGAGACTACCGGCTCGCGTTCGACGTGCCGGCGGGTTTGGGCTCGGCGGTGCTGCGCTTCCAGGGCGTGGACTCGTGCGCGAAGGTGTGGCTCAACGGCGAAGAGCTCGGCTGGTCGACCGGCAGCCGCCTGCCGTTCGAGTTCGACGCGCCGGTGCGCGAGGGGCGCAACGTGCTGTGCGTGCGCGTGCACCGCTGGTCGGCCGGCACCTACCTCGAAGACCAGGACATGTGGTGGCTCCCCGGCATCTTCCGCGATGTCGAGCTTCTCGCGCGCCCCGACGGTGCCGTCGACGATCACTTCGTGCACGCCGACTTCGATGCGGTGACGGGCCTCGGCACGTTGCGGGTGGATGCCTCGACCGAGGCCGTCGTCGAGATCCCCGAGCTCGGCATCCGCATGCCTGCCGGTGACACGGCGACCGTTCCGGTGGAGCCGTGGAGCGCCGAGCGCCCTCGCCTGTACCGCGGAACGCTGCACTCGCGGGGCGAGACCGTTGAGCTCGCGGTCGGCTTCCGGCACGTCGAGATCGTGGATGGCGTGTTCACCGTGAACGGGCGGGCGGTGAAGTTCCACGGCGTGAACCGCCACGAGCATCACCCCGAGACGGGACGCGCGCTGGATCGCGAGACGATGATCCGCGACATCGTGATGATGAAGCGCGCGAACATCGACGCGGTGCGCACGAGCCACTACCCGCCGCATCCGGAGTTCCTCCGGCTGTGCGACGAGTACGGGCTGTGGGTCGTCGTCGAGGTCGACCTCGAGACGCACGGATTCATCTACGAGGGCTGGGAGCACAACCCGCCAGCTCTGCCGGAGTGGCGGGAGGCGATCATGGATCGCCTGCGCC
>NZ_RRYE01000173.1 GCF_004010105.1 Microbacterium sp. CPCC 204701 | reverse complement strand
AGGTCGGTGACCGGGCCGGGGAGGTCGGCGAGCCGGGCGACGCGCGAGAGCTCCGGGTGCCGCTGCAGCCCGTGCAGCGCACGGCGCAGAGGCGGCGGGCGCAGCCCCGCGCGGGTGATGAGCTCGTCGTCGGAGAAGACCTCGGCGGTGGGTGCGGAGGCGATCACGCGCCCGTCGGCCATCACGATCGTGCGATGGGCGTAGTCGGTGACGAGCTGCATGTCGTGGGTCACCACGACGATGGTGGTGCCTTCGCCGTTGAGCTCCGACAGCAGGGCGAGCAGCTCGTCGGCGCGGGCGCGGTCCTGTCCGAACGTCGGCTCGTCGAGCACGAGCACGGGCGCACCGCCGACGAGCGCGGTGCCGACCGAGAGACGCCGCTTCTGCCCGCCCGACAGCAGGAACGGATGGCTGCCGGCCCTGTCGCCGAGCCCGAAGCGCTCGAGGAGCGCCTGTGTGCGGGCGCGCACCTCGTCGTCGGGCAGGTGCAGCCGGTGCAGGCCGTGGGCGATCTCGTCGAACACGGTGTGCGCGATGAACTGGTGCTCCGGGTTCTGGAACACGTACCCGATGCGCGCGCTGAGCGTCCGTGCTCCCGCGCGGCCGACGTCGATGCCGTCGACGTGCACACTGCCACGCGGGGGCGGCACGACTCCCGCGAGCGCCTGGATGAGGCTCGTCTTGCCGGCGCCGTTCGCTCCGACCACCGCAACGAATTCGCCGCGTGGGATGTCGAGGTCGATGCCGTGGAGCACCTCGCTGCGGCCCCGGCGAAGGGTGAGGTTCCGCGCAGTGATGAGCGGGGCGGCTGGGGCTGTCGCGGGGGCTTCGGATGTCGCAGAATCGCGCGAACCTCGGAGGATCTCGGCAAGAAGCTCCGACTTCGGGCTGAATCTCCGACCTTCGGAGCGCGGGGCGTCCTCGGCCTCGAGAGCGGCGCGGAGCTCGTCCGGGGTGAGGGGGAGCGGGTCGAGGGTGAACCCCGCGCGGCGCAGCCGCAGCGCGGCGAGCGTCGACACGGGCAGCCACACGCCCATCGCATGCAGCTCGTCGGCGCGGTGGCGGAGCACCTCGTCCACCGTGCCGTCGGCGACGAGCCGGCCCTCATGATCGAGCACGACGACGCGGTCGACGAACCCGATCGCCGCGTCGAGGTTGTGCTCGACGAGGAGGATCGCCCGGTCGCCGGCGGCGACGAGTTCGGCCAGCGCCGCATAGACCTCCTCGATCCCGTGCGGGTCGAGGTTCGCCGTGGGTTCGTCGAGCACGAGCAGCGGCGAGCCCAGCGCGAGCGCGCACGCGATGGCGAGTCGCTGGCGTCCGCCGCCCGACAGTCGGTCGGGGTTCTCGGACCGGCGCTCCCAGAGCCCGACCCGGCGCAGTGCGGCCTCGGCTCGCGCGAGCACCTCGGCAACCGGCATCCGCAGGTTCTCGGGGCCGAAGGCCACCTCGTCGAGGAGCGTGCCGGTGACGAGCTGAGCGTCGGGGTCTTGGAAGACCATGCCCACCCGTGTGCTGAGCTCGGCGACGGTCGTCTCGTGCGTGTCGAGTCCCTCGATGAGCACAGAGCCCGACACGTCCGCGGGCACCGCGTGAGGGATGAGCCCGTTGAGCGCGAGCGTCAGCGTGGACTTGCCCGATCCGCTCGGGCCGAGCAGCAGCACGACCTCGCCCCGTGCGATGTCGAAGGTGACGGATGCCGGAGCCGGACGGGTCTCTCCCTCATGAGTGATCGCGACGGAGCGCAGGCTCGCGAGGATGGCGCGTGCGGGGACGCCGACGTGCGCCGCGCGCGCGGCGGAAGGGTCGCGCTCGAGTGCGGTCACGGAGACTTCCGGGGAGAGGTACTAAGCCTCGCCTAATTTAGTCCACCCTAACCGCCGGCGCGACCGGTTCAGAGCCGGCTGCGCCGCGCGACGCCTGCCCGGCGCAGCGCTGCGCCGATCGCCATGCCCACCGCCGTCCAGGCGACGGGCCCGATGACGAACAGCGAGACGTAGACGACCTGTCCCCAGACGGGAAACTGCGACACGTCGGCGGCGAACCAGATCGCGGCGGCGATCACGACGCCGACGATGACCGCCGACAGGAAGAACCGCCAGGGTTCCCAGCGCCGGTAGCGCGAGGTCGCGGCGATCAGCTCCTGGAGGCCGCCGATGAGGATCGCCGTGCCGATGTAGCGCCCGATCCACAGCGGCACGATCGCGCTCGCGACGAGCGCGGCGATGAGGTGCGTGATGAGGGCGACCCAGGGCCGGCGGAGCAGATCCTGCGCGACGACGCCGGGCAGCACGTGGACGCCGAGAACGAGCCCGTAGATGATCGGCAGGCCGCCCGAAACGAAGCCGCTGATCGCTCCCGCACCCGCCTGCAGCACACCGGTCGCCACGCCGATTGCCGCACACGTGAGCAGAACGCTCGTCGAAAGTCGGGAAGTCGGCGCCACGTGCCCAGGCTACCGGCCCTCGGTCTCGCGTTTCTCACCGAGCTCTCATTTACTGAGATTCACCTGGGAGTTACGTTTGAGCGTGCTGCGCCCCAACGATGTGGCGCAGCACTTTCTGCAGGACCACGATGGAGGCCAAACATGGGTCGATCCTCCGTGCGGGCAGCAGCGGTCGTCACACTCGCCGCACTGTTCACCGGTACAGCCACCGCCAGCTTCGGGGCAGCGCCGGAGGAGGTGAACAAACCCATCCCCATGGACCTTCCCGCGGGCCGGTACATCGTCTTGCTCGATGAAGCGCCCGCGGCGACGTACGACGGCGGCGAAGCCGGGCTCGCCCCGACCAAGCCGGACGAGGGCGAGAAGCTGGACGCCTCGTCTCGCGAGGTGCAGCGCTACTCGAACTTCCTCGAGGACCGGCAGCTCGATGTCGCGACGGAGGCCGGCGTCGAGCCCGACGGGAACCTGACGATCACACTGAACGCGTTCACCGCGAATCTCACGGCCGCCCAAGCCGCCAAGCTCGCGGGAACGTCGGGTGTCGCCTCGGTCGTTCCCGACGAGATCCTCCACCCCGATGCGGTGCCGTCCACGGAGTTCCTCGGGCTGGAGGGCTCCGGCGGGGTGTGGGAAGCCGTCGGCGGTGTGGACGTCGCCGGCGCCGGGACCGTGGTCGGTGTCGTCGACACCGGCATCGCACCCGAGAACGCTTCGTTCGCGGGCTCGCCGCTCGGGTCGACCCCCGGTGCGGACCCGTACCTCGACGGCAACACCGTCGTGTTCGCCAAAGCGGACGGCAACACCTTCCGCAGCGACCGCGTGACGGGCGAGGAGTGGGGCAACGACGACTACTCGACGAAGCTCATCGGCGCCAAGTACTTCAGCGCCGGCGCCGCCGCGGCAGGATTCGACTTCGCGCCCGACTACCTGTCGCCACGCGACGCGGACGGCCACGGCTCACACACCGCCAGCACCGCCGCCGGCAACCACGAGGTTCCGGCGTCGGTCGAGGGCGTCGACTTCGGCACCATCTCGGGCGTCGCCCCCGCGGCGAAGGTGGCGGCGTACAAGGCGTGCTACGTGGGGCCGGACCCGCTCGTCACGACCGACGACATCTGCGCGCTGAGCGACCTGATGGCGGCGATCAACGCCGCCGCCCAGGACGGCGTGGACGTGATCAACTACTCGATCGGCGGCGGCGCCGCGACGACGACCCTCGCCACCGAGGATGTCGCATTCTTCAACGCGGCCGCGGCAGGCATCTTCGTCGCGGTCAGCGCAGGCAACGACGGTCCCGGCTCGTCCACGGCCGACCACGCGTCGCCGTGGTACACGACGGTCGCGGCATCCACCATTCCGACCTACGAGGGCACGGTGCAGCTCGGCAACGGCTGGCAGGCGCCCGGCGTCTCGGTGTCGGTGCCGTTCGGTCAGACGGTGACGGGCTCGGTCGTGTACGCGGGCGATGTCGCTCTCGCCGGCGCCAGCGTCGACGAGGCCGCGCTCTGCTTCCTCGACCGCCTCGACCCGGCGAAGGTGGCGGGCAAGATCGTCGTGTGCGACCGCGGCACGAACGCACGTGTGGAGAAGTCGCAGGCCGTCGGTGAAGCCGGTGGCATCGGCATGATCCTCGTGAACGTCACGCCCGGCTCGCTCGACAACGACTTCCACTCGGTGCCGACGGTGCACATCTCCGACACGCACCGCACGGATCTGCTCGCGTACGTGCGCGGCAACGCGGCGGCGACGGCGACGTTGCACAGCCAGAACATCACGGGTATCGAGACGGCCACTCCGGTGATCGCAGGCTTCTCGAGCCGCGGCCCCATGCTGGCCGACGGCAGCGACATCCTGAAGCCCGACATCTCGGCGCCCGGAGTCGCGATCCTCGCGGCGACGCACAATGGCGAGGGCAGCGACCCGACGTTCGGATTCAAGTCCGGCACGTCGATGTCGTCGCCGCACATCGCCGGTCTGGCGGCTCTCTATCTCGGTGAGCGCCCCGACGCCGCTCCGGGCGAGATCAAGTCCGCGATGATGACGACCGCGTACGACACGAAGAACGAGGACGGCTCGGCCAACACCGATCCGTTCGCGCAGGGCGCGGGCCACGTCGACCCGACGCGGTTCTTCGAGCCGGGTCTCGTCTACGACAACGGCGCCGAGGACTGGGCGGCCTTTCTCCAGGGCAAGGACCTCCACGACTTCGGTGTGGAGCCCATCGACGGCAGCGACCTGAACCTCGCGTCCATCGCCATCGGCTCGCTGTCGGGGCCGCAGACGGTCACCCGCGACGTCCGCGCCACGACCGCCGGCACCTACACGGCTGCAGCGTCGGTCCCGGGTGTCGATGTCGTGGTCTCGCCGTCGTCGCTGACGCTGGCGGAAGGTGCGACCGGCACGTTCACGGTGACCTTCACGAAGACGGATGCTGCTCCCGAGCAGTGGACGACCGGCTTCCTGACATGGAGCGGACCGACGACGGTGCGTTCGCCGATCGCGCTGTACCCGGTCACGGCCGACGCGCCCGCCGATGTGCCGGGCGAAGGCATCACCGGCAGCACGACGGTCGAGATCACGCCCGGCATCACAGGAGAGCTCCCGCTCAACCTCAGCGGTCTCGCCCCGGCGGTGCTTCAGACCGAGGCGGTCGACGCCGAGGCCAACGGCGACGTCCCGGTTCCGGGACACTCCGGCAACGAAGAGACCGGTGACGCGAACGGGTACTCGTACTACCTCGTCGACGTCCCCGAGGGATCGACGCTCGCACGGTTCGACCTCGACTCGTCCGACGACGAGGGCTCCGACCTCGACCTGTTCGTGTACCGCGTCGTCGGACCCGACGACTGGCGCTACTACGAGCAGTGGCAGTCGGCCAGTGCGTCGGCTGACGAGTCGGTCGTGCTGACCGCTCCCACCGCGGGCACGTACCTCGTGGAGGCGCATGTGTACTCCCACACGAACCCCTTCACGTGGGACCTCACCACCGCGGTGGTCGGCGCAGGAGGCGAAGGCTCGCTCACCGCGACGCCGAACCCGCTGCCTGTGACTGAGAGCGTGCAGGCGAGCTACACCCTGTCGTGGACAGGGCTCGCGCCGGACACCCGTTACTACGGCGTCGTGCAGTACGGCGACTCCGATGTGCGGACGGTCCTCACGGTCGACGCCGGAGCGGCTGCGCCGGTCGCGACATCGGCTCCCGCCATCACCGGTGCCGCGAAGGTCGGCAAGACACTCACGGCGAAGCCCGGCAAGTGGTCGCCGGCGGATGTCGCGCTGACGTATCAGTGGCTGCGCGACGGTGTTGCCATCGACGGCGCCACGTCGCAGAGGTACACCGTCGTTCCGGCGGATGCCGGCACGGCTCTGTCCGTTCAGGTGACGGCGACGCAGCAGGGCAATGTCAACGCCGGCGTGGCGGTCAGCAAGGCGGTGATCGTGAAGGCGTCGTCGAAGACGACCGTCACACCGAAACGCTACGTCGGCACGTCCTCGCACGACTTCGCCGTCACGGTCACGGTGAAGCCGTCCGGCGGGCCGGCCGCGACGGGTACGGTCACGGTGTGGGTGAACGCCCAGAAGTACACCGGCGAACTGGTGGACGGGTCTGTGACGATCCCGCTCAAGAAGCAGAAGCGCGGCGTGTACGCCGTGGTCGCCGCATACCCGGGCAGCACCTCGGTCGAGCCGTCGGGAAGCGCGTCGGCGTTCGTCGTCCTCAGATGAGCGCCTGAGCCAAGAAGGGGCGCCCGGGCTGAGCCCGGGCGCCCCTTCTGCGCGACCGAGGACGTCGTTCCGTCGC
>NZ_RRYE01000172.1 GCF_004010105.1 Microbacterium sp. CPCC 204701 | reverse complement strand
CAGGTCGTCTCCCGCGGGCTTGCCGGTCTCGCGCTCGTCGCCGAAGACCCCGAGCACGTCGTCGCGCAGTTGGAACGCCATGCCGAGCGGATGGCCGAACGCTTCGAGCGCGCACGACTGCGCGTCATCCGCCCCCGCCACCGCCGCCCCGATCGTGAGCGGCTGCTGGATGCTGTATCGCGCCGACTTGTACGATGCCACGCGCAGTGCCCGCTCGGCGTGGCGGTCGTCGGGCTGGGACGCGAACGCGGACTCCTCGGCGACGTCGAGGAACTGCCCGAGCGTGACCTCGCGGCGCATCGCGGCGTAGTGCGCCCGTGCGGCGGCCGCACGCTCGGCAGTCAGTGCGGCGAGCCCCTCTTCGAGGAGGTCGTCGCTCCATGCGACCAGGAGGTCGCCCAGCAGGATCGCGCTCGACCGGCCGAAGGCGACCGGATCGCCGAACCAGCCGGCCTCGCGATGCGCTGCCTCGAGCGACCGATGCGCCGACGGGCGGCCGCGCCGAGTGTCGGAGTTGTCGATGAGGTCGTCGTGCACCAGGGCCGCGGCGTGGAACACCTCGAGGGCGGCCGCCGCCGTCACGACGGCCTGCGGCGGGGGACCGGCGGGACCGGATGCCTCCTCCACTGCCCTCCACCCGGCGACGCAGAATCTGCCGCGCAGCCGCTTGCCCCCGGCGGTCGCCGCAGCGGCGGCCTCGACGAACCGCGCGGCCTCGGCTCCGGCATCCGTCACGCTCTCGCGCTGCGCCGAGATGAACATGTCCACTCGCTGGGAAATGGCTTCGATCGGCTCTGCGGAGGCGGACACGGGCCTAGCCTAGTGATCTACGGCACGCGTAGACTTTGACAACGGCCCCGCATTCGGCCGACGGAAGTACAGAGGGGGATGCATGCCACTCTCCGAACAGGAGCAGCGCCTGCTGGACGAGATGGAGCGCCATCTCATGCGCAACGACGCCGATGTCGTCAGCGCGCCCCGGGACGGCCGCGCTCTGAGCTATCGCAACATCGTCTATGGCACGATCCTCGTGCTCCTGGGCCTCGGCGGTCTCATCGTCGGCGTCTCGCAGCAGTTGATCGTCGTGGGCGTGATCGGATTCGTCGTCATGCTGGGCGGTGTCCTCCTCGCCGTCACGCCCGGCCGCGGCCCCGGACGCGTCCGCGTGGATCCGGACCGTCCCGCGAAAGCGACGGCCGGCCACCCCTCGTTCATGGACCGCATGAACGACCGCTGGGACAAGCGGCAGGGCGAGCGCTGAGCGCCACCGCCGGCTGATCCCGCACTGAGCACCGACCTTCGGGTCGGTGCTTTTTTGTTGCCCGCGAACCCGCGTCGGCGGCGCGCGAGGGGCGCTGAGGGGGCTCAAGGGAGAGATCTGCCCGCCGGTGGTAGCAAAGTGGAGGAGAGTGGAGTAAAGTGGCGAACATCCCGGGGGGGCCGGACGAAGGGGGAGTGATGTACCGATGCTCTTGGGCACGCACACTCCCAAGCTCGACGACAAAGGTCGCGTCATCCTCCCGGCGAAATTCCGAGACGACCTGGGCGGGGGTGTCGTCGTGACACGTGGACAGGACCGCTGCCTCTACGTGTTCAGCACGCAGGAGTTCGAGCGGGTGCACGAGCGCATCCGCGAGGCGCCGCTGGCCAACAAGCAGGCCCGCGACTTCCTGCGCATGTTCCTCTCGGGCGCGAGCGCCGAGAAGCCCGACAGCCAGAACCGCATCACGATCCCCCCTCCGCTGCGCGCATACGCCGGCCTCGATCGCGACCTCGTCGTCACCGGCGTGGGCGCCCACGCAGAGATCTGGAACGCCGAGACGTGGAACACCTACGCCGCGGCCAATGAAGAGACATACGCCGAGCTGGAGCAGGAGGTGATCCCGGGCCTGTTCTGAGGCGCTGCCGCCCTCGGTCCCGACTCCCAGCCGCTCACGCCCTGACGCCACTTCCCCGGTGCCAGGTCAGAGCGGATGGGGATCAGGGCCGAGGGAACGACAGCCGCAGAAGCCCCGACATCATGAACCTGCGAGACATCCACACCCCGGTCCTCCTCGAGCGCTGCATCGAGTTGCTCGCGCCCGCCCTCGAGCGCGACGGCGCGGTCTTCGTCGACGCGACGCTCGGCATGGCGGGGCATTCCGAGGCGTTCCTCGAGCGCTTCCCGGAGCTGCACCTGATCGGCCTGGACCGCGACACCGATGCGCTGCGCATCGCGGGGGAGCGGCTCGCCCGCTTCGGAGACCGCGTGAGCCTCGTGCACACGGTGTACGACGGCAGCGCCGAGGCCGTGGCGTCGGCGGGCTTCGAGCGGGCCGACGCCATCCTCTTCGACCTGGGCGTCTCGTCGTTGCAGCTGGACGTCGCCGACCGCGGCTTCGCCTACGCGAAGGACGCGCCGCTCGACATGCGGATGGACCAGACCTCGGGCACCACCGCCGCCGACATCCTCGCCACCTACGGCGAGGGCGATCTGCGGCGCATCTTCGAGCGCTACGGCGAAGAGAAGCTCGCCGGGCGCTACGCGCGAGCCATCATCGCGGCGCGAACCCACGCTCCCCTGGAGCGATCCGGTCAGCTGGTCGACGTCCTCGTCGCGGCCACGCCGTACGCGGCGCAGCGCACCGGCCACCCGGCCAAGCGGGTGTTCCAGGCGCTGCGCATCGAGGTCAACCGCGAGCTGTCGGTGCTCGAGCGCGCGATCCCCGCCGCGCTCGGCATCCTGCCCGTCGGCGGCCGCATCGTCGTGCTGTCGTACCAGTCCCTCGAGGACCGCCTCGTCAAGCGGGCGCTGGCGGATGCCTCGGCATCTACGGCGCCGGCGGGACTCCCCGTCGAGCTGCCTGAGCACGCGCCGCGGTTCCAGCTGCTCGTGAAGGGCGCCGAGCTCGCCGGTGACGAGGAGCGCGCGGTCAACCCGCGGGCCACGCCCGTGCGCCTGCGGGCGGCGGAACGGCTGAGGGAGGACGCATGAGCACGACAGCGCACGCGTTCTCGACGGCACCTCGCGTCACCGACGGGGCCGTCGCCCCGGACCGGACGGATGCCCCGAATCGGCGCCTCCGCGTCGTCGACGCACCCGCGCCCCGGCGCCGCCCGAAGCTCCTGTACGGGATCATCGCGGTGCTCGGCGCCTTCCTCATCGCGGGCGCCCAGATGGCGCTGTCGATCATGACGACGCAGGGTTCGTACGAGCTCGCCGCCCTGACCACGCAGCAGAGTGAGCTGACCTATCAGAAGCAGATCCTGTACGACGAGGTCGCTGGCCTCAGCTCGCCGCAGTACCTGGCCGCGAACGCGGCGGCGCTCGGCATGGTGGTCGACGAGTCGCCGAGCTACCTGCGGCTCAGCGACGGCGCGATCCTGGGTGCCTCCGAGGTCGCGCTGGGGTCGTCCTCGATCGACGCCATCGGGCGCGGATCGGTGCCGAACGCGCTCATCGCGAACACGCCGCTGGTGACCGTGGAAGGCGCCACGATCGGCGGGCTGCCGGCCGAGGTCGTCGAGACTCCGGTCGACGGCGGTGTCGGCAACACTCCGCCGCCCCTGACCGACGGACTGCCCATCCCGAGCACACACTGATCCTGACACCGCGCAGCGCACGCCCCGGCCGAGACGATACCGAGACGACACCGAGACGGACATGACGACACGTAGCACGCGAACCCCGCGCCGCCGGACCGTGGTGGCCCTCGCCGTCGTGCTCGCCGTGCTCGCCGGGTTCATCGTCCGGCTCGTCGACATCCAGGTGGTGAACGCCGGCGAGCATATCGAGGACTCGCTCGACCGTGCGTTCGCGGGCTCCCAGACGCTGTACGGCACCCGAGGGGCGATCGTCGACGAGAACGGCCAGACGCTCGCCGGAAGCATCCTGCGCTACGACTGCCAGGTATCTCCCAAGCTGATCAAGCAGATCGACGCCGATGTGCTGGCGGGCAAGTCCGACGCGCGACTGTGGGCTGATCTCTCGGAGGACGTCGCCGAGATCACCGGGCGGACCCCGGAGGATGTCCGCGGGATCGTGGCCGCGGCTCTGGCCGAGGACCCCGACTCGGAGTTCGCGTACCTCGAGAAGGGGGTTTCGACGGAGCAGTTCCGCGCGCTCGCCGACCTCGGAGCCCCCTACATCGCCTGCGCGCAGCATCCGGCCCGGGCGTACCCGGACGGTGCGGTCGCGGGCAATCTCGTCGGCTTCACCGGGGTCGATGGAGACGCGCTCGAGGGTCTCGAGAGGTCGCAGGACGACTGCCTGTCTGCCACCAACGGCACGCGCACGTACCAGCGGGGCAAGGATGGCGTGGTCATCCCTGGCACCGAGACCGAGGTTCCGGCGAGCGACGGCGGCACTCTGCAGCTGACCATCAATCGCGATCTGAACTGGTACCTGCAGCAGCTCATCGCCGAGCAGACCCAGAACATGGCCGCCCAGCATGGCTCGATCCTGGTATACGAGGTGAAGACCGGCAAGGTGCGCGCGGCGGCCGAGTACCCCACGGTCGATCCCAACGACTTCGAGGCGACCGCGCCCGACGACCGTTCGAGCGAGATCTTCCGCGGCACATTCGAGCCCGGCTCGACGTTCAAGGCCCTCACTGCCGCGACGGTGATCGACGCCGGAGGTCAGAGCGCCACGTCGACCGTGACCTCGTCGTGGCAGGAGTACTTCCCGAATGGGGCGCGAGTGCGGGACGCCTTCCAGCACCCCACCTACGAGTACACACTCGCGGGCGTGCTCGTCGACTCGTCGAACGCAGGCATCTCGAAGTTCAGCGAGAAGGTCAGCCCGCAGGTGCGGCACGATTACCTCACACGCTTCGGCATCGGCCACGGCACCGACTCGGGCTACCAGGGCGAGTGGCACGGCCTCGTGCACCCGGTGGAGGCGTGGGGTGCCCAGACGACCTACAACACCTCGTTCGGCCAGGGTTTGACCACGACGATGCCCGAGCTCGCGCGCGCGTACGGCGCGATCGTGAACGACGGTGTCATGATGCCGCTGTCGATCATCGAGTCGTGCACGAAGCCCGACGGAGCGGTCGTCATGCCCGACCTCGGCGAGCCGCAGCGTGTCATCAGCGAAGACACGTCTGCGCAGATGCGGGCGATGCTCGAGAACGTGTTCCTCCAGTCGGGGTACTCGAAGTCGGTCGAGATTCCCGGCTATCGCGTCGGCGGCAAGACGGGAACCGGCGAGAAGGCCGACCTCGTCAACGGCGGCTACAAGTCCGGCGTCTACTACACGACGATGGTCGGCTTCGCTCCGGTCGAGGACCCCGAATACGTCGTGGTCGTCACCCTCGACGAGCCGACGAAGGTAACATCGTCTGCGGCCAACGCGACCGCGTTCCAGAGGGCCATGACCCAGGTGCTGAAGACTTATCGCGTCATGCCCTCGACGACGGCGCCGGAGCTCCTGCCCAAGTTCGGGTGAGCTCCCCGAACCGGCCGGAGACCCATGATCGCGCTCACCATCGACCAGATCGCCCACGCCGTCGCCGGCGAGGCGCGACTGGCCGGTGACGACACCCTCGAGACCCTCATCTCGGGGGCTGTCGACACCGACTCACGCCTCATCGAGCCGGGCGGCGTGTTCGTGGCCAAGCCCGGCGACGCCACCGACGGCCACCTGTACGTCGACGCCGCCGTCGAGAGGGGCGCGGCCCTCGCGATCGTCGAGCGGCCGGTCGAGGCATCCGTCAGCCAGATCGTCGTGCCGAGCGCCGTCGCCGCACTCGCCGACCTCGCGCGCGAGGTCGTCGCGCGCGTGAAGAACACAGGCGACCTGCGCGTCGTCGGGATCACCGGCTCGAACGGCAAGACCACCACCAAGAACCTGCTGGCGCGCATCCTCGAGGGCGAGGGCGAGGGCGAGACCGTGGCGCCGAAGGCGTCGTTCAACAACGAGGTCGGGGCACCGCTGACGATGCTGCGGGTGAGCGAGGGCACGAGGTTCCTCGTGAGCGAGCTCGGCGCGAGCGCCCCGGGCGAGATCGCGCGCCTCGCGGGGCTCGTCGAGCCCGACGTCGGCGTCGTGCTGATGGTCGGCATGGCGCATGCGGGCGGCTTCGGCGGCATCGAGGCGACGTTCCACGCCAAGTCAGAGCTCGTGCAGGCCCTGCGCGGCGGCGGCACGGCCGTGCTCAACGCGGACGACGCACGCGTGGCGGCGATGGCCCCGATCGCCGCAGAGCGCGGCGCCAGGGTGCGCTGGTTCGGCCGCGGGATCGCAGCGACGGATGTGCGCGCCGATGACGTCGAGGTCACGGCATC
>NZ_RRYE01000171.1 GCF_004010105.1 Microbacterium sp. CPCC 204701 | reverse complement strand
CTACGACTCTCGCGGCTGAGGCCCCCCAGCCTCATCGGACGGATGCCCTATCCCGAGGTCCCGACCGCCCTATTTCTGGCGCGTCACCGCCGCTGCGGCTCGATCGGGTGCTTGGGGCGTGCCCACCGGGCCGGCAGGCCCGGGCCGTCCCACACCTGCACCGCGCCCCACGCGGCGGCCGCGATCGGCACGGCGAGCACGGCGCCGACGATCCCGCCGAGGACGGTGCCGATCGTCAGGGCGACGAGGATCACGAACGCGTGCAGCTTCATCGAGCGGCCCATGAGGAACGGCTGCAGGAAGTTCCCCTCGAGCTGGTTCACGAGCACCACGACCCCGACGACGAAGAGCGCATTGACCCAGTCGTTCGCGACGAGGGCGACGAGGGCGGCGACGGTGCCGGCGAGCACCGCGCCGACGATCGGGATGAAGGCCAGCAGCAGCACGAGCACCGAGAGCGGGATGGCCAGCGGCACCTGCAGGATCAGGAGCCCGATGAGGATGCCGACGGCGTCGACCAGGGCGACCAGCGCCGTGCCGCGCACGTACGAGCCGAGCACGCCGACGGTCTTGTCGCCGATTCGGCGCGCCCGCACGTAGTGCTCGCCGCGGAACGGCCGCAGCAGGAACTCCCACATCTGCGGCCCGTCCTTCAGAAAGAAGAACAGGATCGTCACCATCAGCACGAAGCCGGTGACGAAGTTCGCGACGGCGCTCACGCCGGCAAGGGCCCCAGAGCCGAACTGCGCGCTCGTGACGAAGTCGAGCACCGAGGCGAGCCACTCGTCGAGCTGCTCCTGGTCGGGCGCGAACGGGAGGGTCTGCACCCACGCGATGACGGCCTCGATGCCGCGCACCGCCTCGGCGTACAGCTCGTCCCACTGGTCTCGCACGGCCCACACGATGAGCCAGCCGATGCCCGTCAGCAGCACCACGATCGCCAGCAGTGTCAGCACGGTCGCCAGCAGCGGTGGAACCCCGCGCCGCCGCATCCATCCCATCACCGGCGCGAACGCGCACGCGAGGATCAGCGCGATGACGAGGGGGATCGTGACGAGGGTGAGCTGCTGGATCGCGAAGATGATCCCCGCGACGACCGCGACCATGACGATGATCTGGATCGAACGGATGCCGAGCCTGCCGAATCCGTCGGCCCACAGGCTCCACGGGGGCCGGGTGGCTCTCGGCTCGACCTCGTGCGACTCCAGTCGCACCGTCTGCGGGTCCTTCCGGAACAGTCCCATGCGCCGAGCGTATCCGCGCGTCGGGACCGCACCGCTCGGGTTGCGCGCGAGTCCCGTGTTCGCTAGTGAAGGGAAGGGCGTCGCTGCGGTGCCCCGCTCGACCCGGCGGCTACGCGAAGGCGCTCATGCCGGTGATGTCGCGGCCGATGAGCAGGGCCTGCATGCTCTCGGTGCCCTCGTACGTGTGGATCGCCTCGATGTCGGCCATGTGCTGCATGACGCCGTTCTCGAGCAGGATGCCGTTGCCGCCGAGCAGGTCGCGCGCGATCGCCGCGATGCGGCGCGCGGCGCGGGTGTTGTGGTACTTCGCCAGCGACGCCTGCGTCGGACGCAGCTCGCCCCGCTCCTCGAGGTCGGCCATGTGGCGGCAGTACAGCTGCATCGCGGTGAGCTCCTCGAGCATCTGCGCGAGCCGCTCCTGCACCATCTGGAACTTCGCGAGGGGCTTGCCGAACTGCACGCGCTGCTGCGAGTACGCCAGCGCCGCCTCGTAGCACGCGGTCGCGTGGCCGAGCGCCGACCACGCGACACCCGAGCGGGTCGAGTACAGCACGGTCGAGGCATCCTTGAAGCTCTTCGTGCCGGGCAGCACGGCATCGGCCGCGACGCGCACGCCGTCGAGGGCGATGTGGGCCTGGTGGATCCCGCGCAGCGACGCCTTGCCCGCGATCACGGTGCCGGTATAACCGGGAGCCTCCTGCTCGACGAGGAAGCAGCGCACCGAGCCGTGGTGCTCGTCCCCGGGGAAGTCGACGCGGGCCCACACGAACGTGATGCCGCCTGACGCACCGTTGCCGATCCACTTCTTCGCGCCGTCGAGCACCCACTGACCGCCTTCGCGGCGGGCCGTGGTCTCGAGCGAGACCGAGTCGGAGCCGTGGTCGGGCTCGGTGAGGGCGAAGGATGCCGGAACCTCTCCGCGCGCGACGGGCACGAGCCAGCGCTCCTGCTGCTCGGGGCTGCCGAACAGCGCGAGCGTGCGGAGCGCAAGACCGCCCTGGACCGCGAGCACCGTGCCGAGCGAGCCGTCGCCACGCGAGATCTCCATGTTCACCAGGCCCGCCGCGAGCGGCGAGAAGCGAGTCAGCGAGGGGTGGTCGATGCCGTCGTTGAAGAGGTCGAGCTCACCGGCACGCATCGCGAGGTCGAGGGGGTATTCGGCCGTGTCCCATGCGTCCTGCATGCGCGTGCCGACCTCGTCGATGTACGACTTGGCGCGCTCCCACGCCTCGCGGTCGGCGCCCGGGACGTCGGCGAACACGGTGTAGTAGTCGGTGCCGAGGCGCGTCGTGACGTCGTACCCTTCGACGCTCTGACCGGGGCGGGGTTGGAACTCGGTCACGATCGGGACTCCTGACGCGCGGATGACGGGTGGTGCGGCATCCGAGTCTACTGGAACTGAATGCCGCGATCCATAGGACTCAGTCTCACCGTACCGGCTCACGCGCCCCGCAGGACGTCTCCGTGCGTCTCCATGGCGACTGGTGCGCTGGCGGCCGCAGCCACCTATGATGACGGCGTGGAGGCGCTCAGAGCCGATGTCGTCCAGGACATCCGCTTCGCACGGTCGGCCGACGGGGTCGGCATTGCGTACGCCGTGCACGGCTCGGGGCCTGCGCTGCTGATCGACGCCTGCTGGCTCAGTCACCTCCAGTTCGACTGGGAGAGCCCGGTCTGGCGCCATTACCTGGTCGAACTGGGCAAGGTCGCCACCATCATCCGGTACGACGAGCGAGGCCACGGCCTCTCGGACCGCGTTGTCACCGACCACAGCCTCGAGGCGCGCGTCGCCGACCTCGAAGCCGTGGTGGAAGACGCCGGGCTGGACAGGTTCGCGCTGATGGCGATGGCGCAGGGCGGACCGGTCGCCATCGAGTACGCAGCGCGGCATCCCGATCGCCTGACCCGGCTGATCTTCTACGGGAGCTACTCGGGTGCGACCGCCGCGGCGTCGCCTGAGGAGCTGGCGCTTCTGGCGGCGTTCGAAGCGCTTATCAGGGTGGGTTGGGCGCGCCCGACGTCCGAGTTCCGGCGGGTGTTCAGCAGCATGATGATCCCGGGCGGGACCGAGGAGCAGATGCGCTGGCTCGACGATCTCCAGCAGCGGGCGTGCGACACCGAGACCGCAGTCCTCTCGCGCGCGCAACGGCAGCTCGCCGACTCGACGTGGCGACTCCCCGAGCTCGACATCCCGACCCTCGTCATCCACAGTCGCGGCGACCAGATGAACGACTTCCACCATGCCCGCGACCTCGCCGTCGGCATCCGCGGTGCGAAGCTGGTGGCACTGGACAGCAGCAACCACATCGTGCTGGCCGATGAGCCGTCCTGGCCGGTGTTCCTCCACGAGGTGGCGAACTTCATCGAGCCGGACCGGCAACCCGCGCCCTCGGGGACCGTCGGCGACGTGGCCTCGCTCGTCTCGCCGCGCGAGCTCGACATCCTCCGGCTCGCCGCGGCCGGCCACGACAACGACGCGATCGCCGCCGAGCTCGTCCTCTCAGTGCGCACGGTCGAGCGACACCTCCAGAACGCCTACGCAAAGCTCGGACTGAGCGGGAGAACCGCGCGAACGGCTGCGGTGGCACGGCTGCTCTCCAGTGCGTGACGCGTACGCGTCAGCCGCCACACGATCGATCTCCTCGGAACGATGTTGCGCGCCGGCACCGATGTGGACCGAGCTGCCCGATTCCTACCGTGGTGACATCCCATACACAGGAGGAATCGAAATGTCATCCTTTACCAGCACCACCGCACGCGTCACGGCGACGGAGGAGGACCGCGCACTCAAAGCGAAGCACGCTGCGATGTGGGCGAGCGGGAGCTACACCACCGTCGTGGAAGAGGTCGTCCACCCGCTCGGCGGCATCCTCGTCGAGGCGATCGACGTGCAGCCGGGGCAGCGCGTGCTCGACGTCGCCGCCGGCACCGGCACATCGGCGATCCCGTCCGCTCGGCGCGGCGCCGAGGTCGTGGCCACCGACCTCACGCCCGAACTGCTCAGGGTCGGGCAGGCCGCCGCAGAGACGGAGGGCCTCGAGCTGACGTGGCAGACTGCAGACGCCGAAGCGCTGCCGTTCGCCGACGCCGAGTTCGACGTCGTCATGTCGAGCATCGGCGTGATGTTCGCACCGCATCACGAGCTGGCCGCCGACGAGCTCGTCCGGGTATGTCGCCCGGGTGGAACGATCGGCGTGCTCAGCTGGACGCCGAGCGGATTCATCGGGCAGCTGTTCGCGACGATGAAGCCGTACGCGCCGCCGCCCCCTCCCGGCGCCTCGCCCGCACCGCTGTGGGGCAGCCTCGAGCACGTCCGCGCGCTCTTCGGCGAGCGTGTCGGCGATGTCGTCGCCCGTCAGCAGGAGCTGGTGGTCGACGGATTCGAGAACGGCGCCCAGCTGCGCGACTTCTTCAAGGCCAACTACGGCCCGACGATCGCCGTGTACCGCTTCCTCGGCGACGACGAAGAGAAGGTCGCCGCCCTCGACGCCGACATGGCGGCGCTGGGCGACCGGTTCTTCGAGGACGGCGTCATGGCGTGGGAGTACCTCATCGTCACGGCCACGCGTCGGTAGGGCGTCGTGAATCCGCTGATGCTGGCGCCGCTGCTGCCCGACAGCGTTCGCGTGAGCCGTGAGGCTGCCGAGCGACATGCCGTGCTCGCGGCGCGCGCGGCGCGGGCGCGACCGCACAGGCCGGTGACCGGCGCGCTGAGGGTTGTCCCGCAGACCTGAACACGAAAGGTCCCGCGGTCTCGTTGCGGGATCGCGGGGCTTTTCGGGTTCAGCCGGCGGGGACGAACAGCCCGATCGTCTCGGCGATGAGCGCCGGGCGGTCTGACCCCTCGATCTCGACGGTGGTGCGCAGGCCGACGCGGTAGCCCTGCGGCGCCTGTTCGACCCATGCGATCTCGGTCACCGCACGCACGCGCGAGCCCGAGACGACCGGCTGCAGGAACCGCACCCTGTCGAGACCGTAGTTCACGACCATCGAGGTGCCCTCCACCGACGGCAGCCCGCGCGTGAGACGGGGCAGCAGAGACAGCGTCAGGTACCCGTGGGCGATCGTCGCCCCGAAGGGGCCGGATGCCGCGCTCGGCATCCAGGTGGATCCACTGCCAGTCCTCGGTGGCGTCCGCGAAGGCCTGGATGCGCTTCTGATCGATCGTGAACCAGTCGCCGGAGGCGGTGCTGCCCACCGCCTCCGAGAGGCCGGCGAGGGATTCCAGCACGATGCTCATGCGCGCGGGCCACCCGCGACGTACAGCACCTGACCTGAGACGAACCCGGACTCCTCCGAGCAGAAGAACGACACGGCCGCGGCGATGTCTTCGGGATAACCCGCGCGCTGCACCGGCACCTCGGCGGTCCGTGCCGTGACGAAGTCCTCGAACGAGACGCCGATGCGCTCGGCCGTGGCGCGGGTCATGTCGGTCACGATGAACCCGGGGGCCACCGCGTTCGCGGTGATGCCGTACCGGCCGAGCTCGAGGGCCAGTGTCTTAGTGAAGCCCTGCATGCCCGCCTTCGCCGCGGCGTAATTCGCCTGCCCGCGGTTGCCGAGAGCCGACGTGCTCGAAAGGTTCACGATGCGGCCCCAGCCCGCCCTCACCTGGTGCTGCTGCACCGCGCGCGACATCAGGAACGCGCCCCGTAGGTGCACGCTCATCACGGCGTCCCAGTCCTCCTCGGTCATCTTGAACAGCAGGTTGTCGCGGATGATGCCCGCGTTGTTCACCAGGATGGTCGGGGACCCGAGCTCACCGGCGACCCGTGCCACCGCGCGCTCCACCGACGCCGCGTCGGCCACGTCGGCGCCGACGGCGAGAGCCCGGCCTCCGGCATCCGTGATCCCGGCGACGGTGCCGCGGCACTGTGACTCGTCGAGGTCGAGCACGGCGACGGCGCTTCCGTCCGCGGCGAGGCGCTGGGCGGTCGCGGCGCCGATGCCGCGCGCTGCTCCGGTGACGATGGCGGTCCTGGGCATGTGCGGTTCCTTCGAATGTCATGAGCTGCCGAGCGGCGGGGGGCGCCGGC
>NZ_RRYE01000170.1 GCF_004010105.1 Microbacterium sp. CPCC 204701 | reverse complement strand
GGCGCTGCGCCGGGCGGCGCAGGAGGAGGCGATGCGCGAGCGCGCCGAAGCCCAGCGTCCGCCGTCGATCGACACCGCCCGCGTCGCCCGCGCAGCCGCCGGCGAGAGCGAATTCTCGCGCATGGGCTACGTCGACGACGCCGAGATCGAGGCACACGTGCGGGGCCTGCTGGAGCGTCGCGCGGCCGGTCAGTAGCCGCTCGCGCGCGGCCCCATCGATTCGGAACGGCCCCGGGGGCCGTGATATTGTTTCTGAGGTTCACGGGCCTGTGGCGCAGTTGGTAGCGCGCTTCGTTCGCAATGAAGAGGTCAGGGGTTCGAATCCCCTCAGGTCCACCATCTGTCCTGAGTCGCGACATCGTTCACGGACGTGTCGCGGCTCAGGACTTCTTTGTGGGTTCGATGGGGTGAAGGGCGCTCCAGGCTCCGCCGCCCTCACCACCTGGTGTACAGCAGGGTCTGGGCGACGATGGCGAACGATGCCTGGACGATCAGCCCGGTCCGGCGCCAGCGCGCCGGAAGCAGGGCCGTGCCGAGCAGCATCCACGGCACGAACGGCAGCCAGATGCGCTCGACCTCCGCGCGGCTCATCTGCGACAGCGTGGCCGCGATGCACATGGCGAGGCCGGCGAGCGCCAGGAAGGCGACCTGCCGCCGTACGCGAGCTTCGCCGCCGGATCCTCGCGTCACCGCGTCGACGGCCGCGACGGCGAGGCCGGGTCCCACCCACGGCCCCGCGCAGATCGCGACGGCCGCGAAGTTCGCCCAGGTCCAGTACTCGCCCGGCCGATGACGCGCGATGCCCGCCCAGTATCTGTCGGTGAGCACGGGGAGGGCCTCCCACCACGCGAACCCGGCGACCGCGAACGCACCGACGACGAGCACCGCCCCCGCGATCGCGAATGGCAGCGGGCGCCAGGCGCGGGCGAGGACGAGGACCGTCACCGCGAGCAGGCCCAGGAGCGGGAGCCCATACGAGAACATCACGCACGATCCGTACAGCAGGCCGGAGGCGAGCCCCGCCAGCGACTGCACGACGAAGCGGGCGGATGTCGCGGCCACCGCGAGCAGCACGGTCGCCCACGCGGCGACCGCGGCGAACATCGCGTCGGCCGAGACGCACATCCAGATCGCGGCGGGCCCGACGGCGAGGAACGGTGCCGCTCGGCGCGCATATTCCTCGGCGCCGAATCGCCGGGCCGTCAGCATGACGGCGACGGCCGTCGACCCCGCGATGAGGGTGATGACCAGGCCTGCGGCCAGGGCGGTGCCCAGGCCGAGCGACACCAGCACCACGAAGAACAGCAGCGCGCCCGGCGGATGCCCGGCCAAGTGCACCGGCCAGTTGTCGGTACTGTCCAGCGGGATGTGGTCGATGTAGATGCGCAGCGTCTCGCCGAAGTCGGTGACCTGCCGCGCCGGGCCGAGGTACTCGGTGCGGTGGTCGAGGATCCCTCCGATGCCTTCGATCCCGTAGACGGTCGCAAGGCTCAGCATCCATGCCACGCCGTAGCCGTACACCGCCGCCAGGAGTCGTCGCCACGGCCAGCGCACTGCGCGTGGGGCGTACACCACGGCGACCACCGCGAGGAGGATCGCCGCAGGCGTGCCAGGGCCGACGCGCGCGACGAAGATCGAGTGGAGCGGAGGGAACGAGCCCGCGCGCACGTCCCAGCCTGTGACCACGGGGATCGCCATCGCCGCGACCACCAGCACGGCGGTCGTCAAGAGCCCCATACGCGCGGCGCGCTCGCGCGTGCGCTGCGCGTCCGGTGCGAGGCGCTCCGTCCGGCCGCTCATGATCCTGCCCGAGGTCGAAGCGCCGCGTGCGCGAACTCCCGCACCCCATCTCTGAAGCCGACCTGCGGCCGCCAGCCGAGCTCGTCGCGGAGCCGCTGCGCCGACGCCGTGACGTGCCGCACGTCGCCGAGGCGATACCCGCCCGTGATCACCGGGCGAGGACCCCCGATCGCGTCGGCCAGCGCGTCGGCCAGCTCGCCGATCGTGCGCACTTCGCCGCTGGCCACATTGAAGGCGCGCGCGCTTCCCGCCGGCGCCGTCGCGGTCCACTCGAGCGCGGCCAGGTTCGCCGCGGCGACGTCGGTCACGTGGACGAAGTCACGTCGCTGCCTGCCGTCCTCGAGCACCGCAGGTGCCTGCCCGGCCTCCAGCGCCGAGCGGAAGATCGATGCGACCCCCGCGTAGGGCGTGGCCTGCGGCATCCCGGGTCCGTAGACGTTGTGGTACCGCAGCAGGGCGCCGCGGCCGCCGGTCTCGCGTGCCCATGCGCGCACCAGGTGCTCCTGGGCGACCTTCGACGCGGCGTACACATTGCGCGGATCGAGGGGCGCGTTCTCATCGATGAGCTCCGGAACGAGCGGCGCGCCGGTGCGCGGCGAGAGGGGGTCGAATCTGCCGGCCGCGAGGTCGGCGGCAGCGCGCGGCGGGGCGGCGATCTCACCCAGCTCGTCGCGGTACCGTCCCTCGCCGTAGACGACCATCGACGACGCGAGCACGAGACGCACCACTCCCGCCCTCGCCATGGCGGACAGCAGCACCGCGGTGCCCAGGTCGTTCGAGCGGACGTAGTCCGCGGCGTCGTCCAGATCGACGCCGAGACCGACCTTGGCCGCCTGGTGACAGACCACGTCGACGCCGTGGACGGCGCGGGCGACGGCGGCGGCATCCGTCATGTCGGCGTGGACGAACTCGACACCGCCACCCGGCTTCGCACCGGCCGGATGCACGTCCGTCCGGAGACTGTCGAGCACCCGCACGCGCCACCCGGCCGCGCTCGCCTGAGCCACGATGCGGGACCCGATGAACCCGGCGCCGCCGGTGACGAGCAGCACCTCGCTCATATCGTGGCCGGCAGGGCGAGCACGCGCGCCGTCGCGGCGCCGTCGACGAGGGCGCGAGCCCGGGGTTCGTCGGGCAGAAGCGCGAGGGCGTCGGAGATCGTGTCGGTGATGCGATCCCGCGCGGCGGTCAGGCGCCGGAACACCAGCTCGGCCGACACCGAGTCGTCGCCGGGCGCGTGACCCACGTCGGCGTCGGTGACGAACGACAGGCTCGCGTAGGCGATGCCGAGCTCGGCGGCCAGCGCCGCCTCGGGATGCATCGTCATGTTGAGGATGTCGGCGCCGAGCTGCCGCCAGCCCTGCGACTCGGCGCGCGTGGAGAACCGCGGCCCGGGGATCACCAGAGCCGTGCCGGTCGCCGCGAACCGGTCGCCGCGCGCCGCGAGGGCGTCGCAGAGCGCCGTGCGCACCACGGGGTCGAACGGATCGGCGAAACCGAGGTGCTGCACGTCGGGTCCCTCGAAGTAGGTGTCGGCACGGCCGTTGGTGCGATCGATCAGCTGGTCCGGCACGACGAACGTGTCGGCGGGCAGATCGGCGGTGATGCTGCCGACCGCCGACGAGGCGATCACTGCGCGTACGCCGAGCGACGCGAGCGCCCACAGATTCGCGCGGTACGGCACGCGGTGCGGCGGGATCGTATGGCCGACGCCGTGACGGGCGAGGAAGGCGACCGTCCGGCCGCCGAAGCTGCCGACGGCGACCGGCGCCGAGGGTCGCCCGAACGGCGTGGCGACCTGTACGAGCCGCGACTCGTCGAGCAGCTCGTAAAGACCCGAACCTCCGATCACGCCGAAGCGGACCGCATCCGTCGCCAGTTCGTCCATGGCAACAGCCTGGCAATTCGCGGGCCGCGCGCACCACGCCGAACCTTACGGTTCTGTGACGGGTGCGCCAGAGTTGTCCGCGATTCGTAAGCGGATGCCGCGGACTCCGGTCGCCGCGCGGCGAGACACTGGGCGGCATGAGCGGGTACACGCAGCGGCTGAGTACGACGTTGGCGCCGCGGGCCGCAGCCATCCGCCGCGCTCTGGACGCACCCGAGCGCACACCGCGGACGGCGGTGGTGCTCGGCCGGATCGTGGGAATCGGGTTCGCCGTGTGCTTCGTCACCGGTCTCTACAGCCATCTGCACCAGCATCCGATCGCGTGGCTGCCGATGCCGACGCGCCCGGTCGAGCTGTACGCCTGGACGCAGGGACTGCACGTCGCGGTCGGGACCGCCCTGCTGCCGCTCGTGCTCGCGAAGCTCTGGGTGGTCTACCCGCGGCTGTTCGCGTGGCCTCCGGTGCGGTCGTTCGGCCACGTGATCGAGCGGGCATCGATCGCGGTGCTCGTGTCGACGGCCCTCCTGCAGCTTCTGATGGGCACGCTCAACACGTTCCAGTGGTACCCCTGGCCGTTCTCGTTCACGCGGACCCACTGGGCGCTCGCGTGGGTCGTGGCCGGCGCGATCGTGGTCCACGTGGGGGTCAAGCTGCCGCTCATCGTGCAGCACTGGCGCCGCACCGGCGAGGCCGAGGAGCCGACGTGACCGACATGCGGCGGCGCGTGTTCCTCGCCGGCGTGGGCGCATCGACCGCCGCGCTGGTCGCCCTGACCGCGGGGCAGGCGTTCGACGTGCTCGCGCCCGTCAACCTGTTCGCTCCGCGGGTGAAGGGTCAGGGACCGCAGGCGCTTCCGGTGAACCGGACTGCGGCGCAGGCCGGAGTCACCGAGTCCGCGCACGACACCTCCTGGCGGCTCGAGGTGCGTGGGGCGGGTGCGCGACTCGCGTACACCCGCGACGAGCTCGCAGGGATGCCGCAGACCGAGGCCGTGCTGCCGATCGCGTGCGTCGAGGGGTGGAGCACGAGCGCGCATTGGCGTGGGGTGCGTCTGCGCGACCTGCTCGCCGAGGCGGGGATGGCGCAGAGCGGCACGATCCGGATCGAGAGCCTGCAGAGCCGCGGACCGTATCGCGAGACGACGATGCCGCCGCACGTCGCGTGGGACCCGCTCACCCTCGTGGCGCTCGAGGTGAACGGCGGCGTGCTCGACCTCGATCACGGCTATCCGGCGCGGATCATCGCGCCGGGCAGGCCCGGGGTGCTGCAGACGAAATGGCTTGCGACGATCGAGGAGCTGCCGGCATGAGGCCCTCCCGCATCGTGCTCACCATCGTGGGTCTCGGCCTCGGCGGGTACGGAGCCCTGCTCCTCGTCACGACGCTCTCGCCGGCGTCGCTGCTGGCGCTGGCCGTGTGGCTCGTCGGCGTCGTCGTCGCGCACGACGCCGTCGTGGCTCCCGTCGAGTCGGCGGTGCACGCCCGATGGTGGCGACGGGCCGACCGCCGACCGGTCGTGGTGACGGCGGTCGCGCAGATCGGATTCGTCACCGGTGCGATCCTTTCGCTCTATGTCCTCCCCGAGATCTGGGCACAGGGGCGCGGATCACCCAACCCGACGATCCTCGTCGGCGACTACGCGCGACGGCTCGTGGCCGTGTGGGGCGTGATCGCGTTCGTCGTGCTCGTCACCTGGCGCGTCGCCGTGCGACGGGATCGCCGCTGACGGGCGCCGTCCGCGCGTACTCGGCGAACCACCGTCCCTCCGCGTTCCACTCCCGCACGGCCTGCAGCCGCGCGTCGCACGCGTATCGTCGCAGTGCGTGCCGGCCGACCTCGGCCCACGGGAACGAGCCGCCGGTCGCCCCGCTCTCGTCTGCGAGCACGCCGGCGAATCTCCTGTCGCGGCGGGAGTCGGCATGCGTCTCGACCAGGACGCGACCGTCCGCTCGCAGCAGGTCGCGGCACCGGGCGAGAAGGGCTCCCGGATCACCGCCGATCCCGATGCTGCCGTCGAGGAGGAGCGTCGTCCCCCAGGCGCCTTCGTGAGGCAGCGCGTCGAACACCGAGCCCTGCATGACCGGGATGCCGCGGCTGCGTGCGATCTGCGCGGCCGCTGCCGACACATCTACGCCGAGCGCGGCGAGCCCCGCCTCCCGTGCCGCGTGCACCATGCGGCCCGGTCCGCAGCCGACGTCCAGCACCGGGCCCGACAGTCCCTGCGCCATCCGCCTCTCGAGCGCATCGGCCCTCGCCAGGTAGCGGTCGACATCGTGTCGCGTACCGCCGGATGCCGCGGCCTCCCGCAGCAGCACGGGGCCTGTCGGCTCACGCAGCGCGCGTTCGTAGTGCCGGCCGAAGGCGTCTGCGTGGGCGGCGATGCCGGTCAAGACATGCTCCGGAGGAGGCGCGAGAGATGCCCGTCCGCGAGGAGCGGTTCCACGGCGCGCAGCGATGCGACATCGTCGATGTCGGTCAGCGCCCCGAGCAGCCCGACGTCCAGTCCGGCCGCCTCGAGGCCGTCGCGCTGCCGCGCCCCGGTGTCGTCGCGCGACATCGGCACCCCGCGCACCACATCCCCGCGCGGCTCGCGCAGCG
>NZ_RRYE01000017.1 GCF_004010105.1 Microbacterium sp. CPCC 204701 | reverse complement strand
CGCAGCCGGCGTCATCGTGGGGCACGGACGAGCGTCGCGATGAGGTCGGCCTGCATGATCGAGCGCGCTTTGACCTCGGGAAGATGGGCGTCGAGTTTGGCTTTGACCTCCGTTCGTGCGGCATCCAGTGCGGCGAACCGCTCGCTCAAGTACTGCGAGGTGAACTCGTCGTGTCCGAACGCCCACTGCTCCAGCTCGAACATCTCGAGCACTTCGCGGTACTTGTGGCTCCAGCCGATCACGAGCGTCGGCACGGCCATCGCAAGCGACGACACCATCGCGTGGAACCGGCTCGCCACGAACAATGAGCAGCGGCCGATGACGTACCGGAGCTGCTGAGACGACAGCTCCTGGTCGATGAAGAGCAGGTCATCGCCAGGTCGCAGGCGGGAATGGATCTCGCGGCACAGCGGGAGGTCGTTGTTGTGCGTCTTGTCGGTCCCGGTGCGCACGCTGTGCGGTACCAGCAGGACTCGCTTGCCCTGCGCGCGGAGCGATTCGATGAAGAAGACGAGCTGCCCGATGTAGTCGCCGCTGCGCGCGTCGACCTTCTTCTGCAGTACGACGCTAGGGCACACTCCCACAACATCGCCGTCGAAGAAGGACATGTCGAACTGCTCTTGGACCGCGTCGTGCTCGGTGCCGTCGAGCTCCAGCGAAAAGGCGTAGTCGGCACCGGCCACGATGTTTGTCAACCCGAGCCTCTCTGCGAACTCGTGGGTGATCCGTCCCCGCGTCACGATCGTGCGCACTCTCGGCAAGAAGGTCTTGGACGCCCATCTGTTGACCGGGTTCTTGAAGGGGCCGACGGCTTGCGCACACTTGAACACCGGCGTGCGGGTGTTCAGCGCGGGCAGGATCGACGCCACGTTGTAGAGCAGGAACTTCTCTCGCCCGTCCGTGAACGTGATACCGCCCTGATCGAGCAGCACGTCGGACTCCGCAAGTGCCCGGATGGCGCGCGACCGCGTGCGGAGGACGCGCCGGAGAAACGGCAGGAGCCGATAGGCGAGGGCGAGCGTGTTGATCGTCACGCCGAGCTGACGCGGCGCGGCCGCGACGATCTCCAGGTTCGAGTAGACGTTCTGCGCGGCGTCCTCCGCCGGGTACATGCTCAGCAGTGTGAACTCCGGGTCGTCCAGCCGCTCGTTCAGCGTCTGGATGGCCGCCTCGAGCATCGCCGATGCCCCTTTGTTGCCGGACAGGGCGGAGCCGACGATCGTGATGCGGGGACCTGTCATGGACGGTGCTCCTTGGGAATGGCGCGGCGCAAACCGACATAGAGGAGGGCGATCAGGCCGTCGCCGAGCGTGCTGAGCAGTCGCGCGAGCAGGCTGATGACGATCGCCTCGGGAACGGGGATGTACTGGCTGAGAATAAGCACGATGACCGCCTCTCGGACGCCGAGACCGCTCGGCACGAAGAAGGCGAGGATGCCGACGGCGCCGGCCAGAACGTACGCCGCCGCGAACGGCAGCCACTGCGCGGGGCCGATGTCGGTTGCGGTCTCGGCGAGAAGGACGAAGCCGACGCCGTTCAGAATGCGCGGGCACAGGAACTCGAACGAGAAGCGCACCGCCTGCCATGAGGTCAGGAAGTAGTCGGGCGGCACCTCGCTCTTGAGCACCCGACGTGCGGGGACGTTCACGAGGGCGTGGAAGAACGGCTTGTAGCCGACTGCCACCATCGGAATGAGCACGAGGAGCGGAAGCACGAGGAGTGTGGCGTTGTCGCCGAAGATCTGCGGCCCGAGGCTCGCAAGGAGGATCACGACGCTCGGCACGAGGGACGCGATCTGCAGGAAGACGTTCTCGTAGACGAAGGTGATGGCCACGAGCGAGCGGCTCACGCCCTTCTTGCCCGCCCAGACGACCTTGTTGACGACAGAGCCGACTTGGCCAGGAATGTACTTCAGCAGCCAGGAGGCGCACTGCACCACGATCGCTTCGAGCGGCGTGACGCGGCTCTCTCGGCTTGGATCCAGCAGCCGCACCATCCGTCCCCACAGCAGGCCTGTGACGGGGACGGCGACCGCGAACAGCAGTGTCGCGACGACCCACAGAAGGTCGAACGCAAGGTGCTCAGCGGCGATGCGATCCCAGTTCTCCCACAGCGCGACGGCGAAGAAGTACGCGACCACGCCCACGATCAGGACAGTGATGGCCCAGCGGAGGGCGCGTTTGGCCCAGCGCGGCGAGAGTGCTGGCTCTGTCATGTCGAATCGGTCAGTTGTAGCGTCGGAAGGTGTCGAGTTCCTTCTTCTGGGAGTACGGCACCATACCCTCGGGGTGCGCGTAGCCGATCGCGATGAGCATCACGACACGGTCGGTGAGCGCCAGCCCCAGCGTCTTCTGCATCTTGCGCTCGAGAGGCTCGAAGTCCGGCCAATTGATCACGGACGAGCTGAGACCCAGCGTCTCCAGGCCGAGCATGAACTGCATGGCCGCGAGGGAGCTGTCGACGTAGATTGCGTGGCGGTCGCGAGGGCTGAAGTACGACTCCAGCTTCCCGACGACAACGGCGATTGCAGGGATGTTGTGCCCGTAGCCGGCGGTCCCGAACGGAATCGACGAGACCGTTCTGACCTGCTCAGGATCGTCGAAGATGCGAAACTCGTACGGGAGCCGATTGCAGGCGGTCGGCGCCTGTCGTGCCAGGAGCAGGGCCTTGTCAACGAGGTCGCGCGGGACCTCGCGGTCCTCGAACCATCGCACGCTGCGACGCTGCATCACGAGCGACTCCAGCGACTCGTAGTCGACCTCGGACAGCAGCCGCTTCACGTACGGGATCTTGCCGGTGAACCGACCGGGGTATTCGGCTGACTCGAATCGCTCGCGGGCGGCCTGGACGGTGGCATCGGCTCCCACCGCCACGCGGAAGTACTCGGTGAGCACGTCGTGTGCCCAGTCCATCTCGCTCTGCTCCATGGTCCCCGGAGACACCCGGCACTGCGTGACGGCCTCCTCGTAGAACTCGATGGTCTCGGTGATGTAGTCGCGCGCGAACACGTCGCGACGGGGACGCATGATGAGTCCCTTCTCGAGCCGGTGAACGTTGCGGCGCAGTTCGACGTGCGTCACACGGTCGCGATGCTTGTTGCGGTAGTAGTCGCGCCTACCGCGCAGGACGGCGGACTGCTCGCGGTTGAAGGTGACGAAGCTCACGAGGTACCAGAAGAACGTCAAGAACCGGCTGGAGCCGAAGGTCTCGAGGACGACGCGGTTCACGACTTCGTAGACACGCCGGATCCAGGTGATCGCGAGCAGATTCTTGGCGATGCGCTTGAGCGTGTTCAGCACGCGGGATCTCCCGTGGGTTCGGACAGACGGACGGATGGGCCGGGTCAGCGCGATGCGGATTCGGGGGCGCTGAGACGCGCGTCGTCAGTGCGATCCGCCTCGTACTCGCGTGCGACGACGACGCCGGCCGGATCCTCGACCGGCTCGCGCAGGTCGTGCCGCGTCAAGAGTGCTTCGACCGCATCGGCGCTCACCGGCAGCGAGGGGTGGTGGGAGGCATCCGCCGAGGTCACCGTCGTCGGGTCGGCGATGCGATCAGGCGCGTACTGCAGGAGCTTGATGCGCTCGAGGGCGTCTTCGACAAGCGTCCGATTCGTCCGCAGCATGTCGGAGATGACGAGCAGTGCGACGCTGAGCAGCGCGCCCACGAGCATCGCCGACCCGAAGATGAGCGATTGGATGTGGTCACCGGCGATCCCCAGCCACGTGAGCGCCAAGAACCGTCCGAAGGGGATGACGGCACCGAGGAGGAAGAGTGCTGCCATCGTGAGGAACACCGCGTGCGGCTTGAACATGATGTAGCTGCGCATGATCGCCTGGCCGGAACGGCCCATGTGCTGAAAGATGTTCTTGAAGAGCCGCGACTCGCGCGTCTTGGGGTTGGTCCTGACGGCGACGCTCGCGATGCGCAGGCGCTTGTTGCCGGCCTGGATGATCGTCTCCATGCAGTAGCTGAACTGCGTCACGACGTTGAGTCGGATGAGCGACTCGCGGGAGTACGCCCGGAACCCGCTCGCGGCGTCGGGGAGGTCGGTCTCGGCGGCGAAGTTGACGATCGTGCTGCCGACGCCCTGCATGAGCTTCTTGAAGGGCGAGAAGTGCTCGATCGTCTTGGTCTGGCGGTCGCCGATGACGATATCGGCCTCGCCGTTCAAAATCGGCCGCACGAGGTCCGCGATCCGCTCCTGAGGGTACTGGTTGTCGCCGTCGGTGTTGACGACGATGTCGGCGCCGTGCTGGAGCGCGTAGTCCACGCCATCGCGGAACGATCGCGCGAGCCCCATGTTGCGCGTGTGGAAGACGAAGTGCTCGACCCCCAGCTCGCGGGCGACCTCCACCGTCCGGTCCGAGGAGCCGTCATCGATGACAAGGATGTGGATCTCATCGACGCCGTCGATCTGCTTCGGGATGCTATTCAGCACGAGGGACAGCGTCGCCTCCTCATTGAGGCACGGCACCTGGACGAAGACTCGCATGCATCACTCTCTTATCCGTGGGGTGGCCCGCCACGCCGACGCCCAAGTCTACCCGCCGTTCGCCGACGCCCGACGCCCGGGCGCCGTCGGTCAGGGCGCGGTCAGAATGATGCTGTGCAGTCCGATACCCAGCGTGCGACCGTCGGTCGAGACTCCGGCCTCCGCCGGCGAGATCGCGTCGGGCAGTTCGAAGGTCAGCGTGACGGTGCCATCGACAACCGCAGACCCGGGCACGGTGACCTCGATCGTCATCTGGTTACCCACGATCCACTCGCCGAGGGAAGCTCTGCCTGCGTGGATTCGAACCCGCTGCGGCTCGTGGCCCAGCGGCATGTACGCGTGCACGCCGAGACTCAGCTGCACGTCGCCTTGAATATCGTCAGGGAGGCGAAGCGACGCTTCGGCTCGCTCCTCGTCGGTCCACGTGCCCCACTCCTCAGGTTCTGACCACCCTTCGCGGAGCATCGCGGCCGAGAACTTTCCGGCTCCGAAGGCCGCTGTCTCACCGGGCGTGAGGGTGGTCGCTCCCGCTGTGGCATCGATGTCGTCGAGGGCATAGATGCGAATGGGGTATCTGCCGTCCGACGCCGGCGCAAGCAGGTTGAGGAGGTGAATCGTGTCGTGGGCGCCGTCCATGTAGTCCATGCGCTGGAGTTGAGCGGAAGTGACGAAGAGTGGCGTGGCGCCTGCGATCTCGTCCTGCGTGATCAGCACGGCGGGGCCTGACTCATCGAAGTCCCCTGCCGCGAGGACGGCCTTGAACGTCGACTGGCGGAAGACGGGATTCTCCTCGGTGGCCTGAAGGGCGAGACAAAGCGTCTGACATAGTCGGCCATCCTGCACGACGATCACCGTGTCGTCGGACAACTGGTCGACCTCGGCGCGCACCTCGCCGAGAGCGTGGAAATCCATGTTGATCATGTCGGCCCCTCGCACAAGTGCGGGAACGAATGGCACCATCGCTGCCACCGTCAGGACGGCGACGACGGCCTGCCACCGCGCGCGCAGTCGGTCGAGACACACGGCTGCGGCGAGCAGCACGACCGGGACGAACGGTGCGAGGTATCTCGCGAAGTAATAGTAGTACCGGAGCGAGGGGCGCAGGAGGGCTGCATAGAGCATCACACAGTAGACGAACGCGATCGCGATCACCCAGTAGCGCTGGCGCCGCGCGTCGTCGCCCAGCAGCTTCCGGTGCCACACGATGAGTCCGACGATCGCGACGCCCAGGAGAACGAAGCCGACGGAGAAAGCGAAGGCGAACAGAGAGAGCTGGGGTGCAGCCTCCAGCAGGCCTTGGCCCTTGAACCACGCGTCACGTTCACCGGCGTCAGGGGCGACGACGGCGAAGCGCCACCATCGGTACGCGATCACGGCGAGGCTGCCGATTATCGCCGTCGGCACGAGCCACGAGGCCCAGCGACGTCGAGTCGCAGTCGCCGCGGTCAGCCTCTCGCCGAGAGGGCTGCGCACCAGCAGCCACACGACGACGATGACCGCGAGAGTCGCCACGATGACGACTGCAATGATGGGATAGAGCCCCCAGGCGGACGTCTGCCGACCGAATATGCCGGTCAGGTGTCGGTAGTTGTCGAAGGTGTACTGCGGCGACGTGCGCGTCATTGCGAGCGCGCCGGCACCGAACGAGAGCACAGCCAGGACTGCGGAGACCATCGTGCCGACCGTGCGGGTGGTCATCATCACGTAGATCGCGATGACCACGAAGACGGGCATCAGCGTGTAGATGCTGACATGGAAGAACGAGAACGCCGCAACCGGTACCCAAGTGAGCGCCTTGATCGCGGCGCTCTCGCTCGTCGCGACGTACAGGAACACGGTCATGATGAGGCCGAGGAAGATCTCGGTGAGCGAGGTCTTCGATACCCACAGCACAAGCGGCGAGAGCGCGAACGCGCCGCACGCGATTCCTGTAGTCAGCTTCGACAGCCGCAGGTTGCGGTCAAGAGTGAGATAGAGCACCACGATCGTGACGAGGTACGGCACGGTGAGAATGCTCATCATCCCGGCGGCGCCGAAGATCATCCCCGACAATGAAAGCAGGGCCGGGAAGTTCGGGATCCCGTGATAGATGCCGCACGCCTTCTCGGGGTCGACGCCCGACCAGGTGCCGAACCGCAGCTGATCCCAGGCCGCGTAGAACCCTCCGCCGAGCCGCTGATCGGCCAGATCGGCGCGCACAAGTTCGCCGGCCGAATCTCCCACGGCAGCGAACTCGTCCGACCAGCACACGAGAGCGTTGTCGACGCCGTTCATGAGCAGCAGGGCGTGCGTCTGATAGACACCCTCGTCCTGCCCCATTCCGAAGAAGCCGAACTTGACCGCGGTCAGACCGCAGGCGACCACGAGGATGCCGAGGAGCATCCAAGATCCATGGCGAGAGCGCGCCCGCCACGACCAAGCGGACAGGTCCGGCCCGCGGCGGATCATGAGGATCGCGGCCGCGACTGCGGCGACGAGCGCCACCAGCAGGAGGGTGAGCCCCAGCGAGTAGTCGTTGATCGCGAACAGCGACTCGCTGACCACCATGAATGCGAACAGGAAGAACGAGATCCCAAGGGACACGTCGCGGACCAGCATCCAGCCACCGTGAAGGAGCGCGCTGACCCACGCGTAACCCGCACAGATGGTCACGGCCGCCAGCAGCAGGATCAGCCCGAGCATCACGCTGAATACTCCGGCAGGGCGGCGCGAAGCGGCTCCACGAGCTCGTTCCAGAGATCCGTCGCGTAGTCGTCCCACGTGCGCGTCGGGCGGGCGGCGGCCTCGGCGCGGAGACGCTGGAGGAGCACGTCATCCGTCAGCAGCAGGCGCATCTTCTCGCGGATGTCGTCGTCGGAGTAGGCGTCGACCAGGAGGGCTCCGCCGCCCTCGGCGATCTCCTTCATGCTGCCGAACCCCGACGTGAGGCACGGCGTCCCCGACGCGAGCGACTCGGCCACCGGAAGCCCGAAGCCCTCATAGAAGGAGGGGAACATCGTGAACCGGGCAAGCCGGTAGGCCGCCCAGATGAGGTCGTCCGATGCGCCCGATACGATCTGCAGCGCTCGTCCCGCGGCGACGAGCTCCTCGGCGCGGCCTGCGAACTCCGCCCCACCCCATGACCGCCCCCCGATGAAGACGAGCGAGAAGCGCATACCCTCGCACCACAGCCTCTCGGCGGCCTCTAGAAGAGGGAGGTGGTTCTTGCGCGGCTCGTGTGAGCCGACGACGAGCACCATCGGCAGCGATGCGATCATGAGCGACTCCCGTGCTTCTGCGAGGGCGGCGTCGCTCACCGCACCGGCCACGGCGGGCAGCGGAACCCCCACGATCTCGGGTCCCGCGACACCGATGGCGCGCAGTCCCGATTTCCACCCCTCGTACTCGCGGGCCACCGAGTGCGAGATCGTGGCGATGCGTCGGTTGTGACGCAAGGCGGCGAGGTGGCGGGCGAACACATCGGACATTCCCGTTGCGGTGGTCTCGGCCGCGACGATCGGCACCAGATCGTAGGCGATCGAGCCCGAGGGATTCCCGCTGAAGCGGCTCAGCGCGCGCATGCGGGTGCTGCGCTGCGGCTCGGCGGCGAGCTCCGCGGTCGTCATCGCGGCCCGCCAAGGCACCACGAGCTCGGCGTCTTCGGCAGCGATCGGCAGCGAGGGATCCTCGATGCCGAAGGCTGCGGCTTCGCGCCGAGTGAGCGAGCGCATCGCGTCGAAGTCCGCGGTCCAGGCGACGGGCACGATGTCGTCGTGCGCGACCAGCCAACGGCTCACCGTCTCACGAACGACGCGCTGGATACCGGTGGTGAACGTCGCAGCCGCTGTATTGCCGACGTCGACGACGACATTCGACACGACGCGCACGGAGCGCACGGCATTTCCCGCAGGCAGCTGCGCGACGATCGCCTTCGCAAGTCCCAGCGGCTCGAACTCGGCCTCGCGCGCGACCCGTGTGACAACAGCCTCGTCGGGAAGGCGGCCGGACAGCACTGCGAGAGCGAGCCACACCTGCGACCAGTCGGCGGGATCTACGAGGGCTGCCACCGTCTCGTGGACATGGCCCGTCGGCAGGGGCTTGCCGAGCGCGTCGGCGAGAGTCGCAAGCCGGACGGCAGGCAGCTTGACGCCGAGCAGCTCTGTCAGAGACGCAGCCGATCCCGCTCGGCTGCCTTTGGACAGCCGGGGCACACGACGGATCACTGGCCTCTCACCCCGCTGTCGAAGAAGAACCGCCACAGCTGGTCGGCGTAGTCGTCCCAGCTTCGCTGCGGCCGTGCAGCGATCTCGGCGCGCAGCCGTTCACGCAACTGCGGCTCGCTCACGATCCGCCGCAGCCCCTCGGTCATCGACCGATCGTCGCGAGGGTCGACCGTCAAGCACCCGCCGCCGCGTGCGATCTCGCCCTGACTGCCGTACGACGCCGTCATCACGGGAGTGCCCACGGACAGCGCCTCGACGACGGGGAGTCCGAAGCCTTCCTGCAACGAGGCGAACACCACGGCATCGGCGCCCGAGAGCTCCTCCCAGAGCACATCGTCAGTCACCGGCCCCAATTCGACGATGCGCCGACCGCGCGTGATGAGGTGGTTCTGCACACCCAGGAAGGACGTGTGGTCGCGCCCCATGCGGCCCATGAAGCGCAACTCGAATTCGAGCCCGTCGCGCCACAGACGCTCGGCCGCCCACAGAATGGCCTCGTGGTTCTTGTGTTTCTCACGAGTGCCGGGGCACACGATGACCACATCCTCATCCGTGCCACGCTCAGGGACGCCGACGCGCGTACCGCGCTGCACAGTCACCTCGGGAAGTGGCACCGCACGCACCTGAGGGCCGCCGAGGCCCTGAGCGGGGAGCGCCTGGACGTACCCGGCGAACTCGGCTGCGGTCGCCTCCGAGATGCACGCCACCGAGTGCGAATGCTTGATCACCGAGATCAAGGCGGTGGAATCGACCGACTCTCCGTGCTCGCGCAGGTCGGCGCTCGTGAGAGGAATGAGGTCGTAGCCGACGTGGTGCACCCGGCTGCCCGAGAACCGCGCCATCGCTGCCCATCCGTCGGCTTTGCCACCGCGGGGCGCATCGACGAAGACCACGTCGGTGCGGTAGGGCACGATCAGCTCAGGTTCTGCGGATGCGGCGTCGGCGCGATCCGACCCGACCGCGCGCGCCGACTCCTGCGCGGTGAGCGACTGGAGCGCGAAGTGCTCGTCGTTCCAACGGGCGAGGACGATCGGGCCCAGGGAAGCCCACCGGGGCACCGTCTCGCGCACGACCCGCTGGATGCCGCTCACGTAATCGGACGTCGCCGCTGTATAAACCTCTACGACAGGCTCGTCGGTGACGACGCGCATACCCGCCGCGACGTACGGCCCGGGCGTGCGCAGGCAGCTGAGCAGCAGCGCTTCGATGGAGTCCTCGCGACTCTGGGACTGCAGCGCGCGGGAGAATCTCAGGAACTCGGCCGTGCCTGGATAGCGCGTGTGCACGGCCGTGAACAGCAGCCAGCGTTCGGGCGCCGCGGCCGACGGGACCGCCGCATCGACGAGCGCCGGGAGCAGTGCCGCTGCGGCTCGCGCGGGGTCGGGGTCGTGTGCCGCAGCCGGCAACGCCGACAGCGAATGACGACCCGCCTCGCGCAGGCGCTCGGCGAGCGCAAGCAGGAGTCCGGCTGCCGGCTCGACTTTCGCGGAGTCTGGTGCGGGCGTCATCGATCCCGCCGTCCGGTGATCGCGAACTGCGCGTTGCGCACGGCGCGCAGGGGCGCCGTGACGCGCCACGAGACCGTTCCCTCCATGACGTGGATGTGAGTGAGCAGCCGGTGGATCTCGTCACGGGCAGCAGCGAGTTCGGCGGAGGGCGCGGCAGATGGAGACGCATCGGCGACCATCGCGTCGGCCCACGAGTTGAGCGCGCGGGCACGCCAGAAGAGAAGCTGATCGGTCACGTGCGCCAGTTCGACCTCCGCCTGGGACTTCGCCGCGCCGAGCGCGGCGTCTCTGGCCTCGAGCTCTGCGGCGAAGTGGCTCGTCACCCTCGCCAACTCGTCGGCCAGTCCGTCCGAGAGCGCCTTCTCGCGGTAGGCCCGGAAGTCATCGAGCGCGCACACGGGATACGACAGCGCAGGCTTGAGGTCGAGGTGCTCCTTCGCCACATAGAACCGCGAGACCCCGTCGAACAGGCAGAGCTCGTAGCCCGCGGCGAGCACGCCAGGCTCCCACTCCTCAGCGGAAGACTCGGTGCTGTTCGGCAGTGTCGCCTCGATCACGAGCACCCACGGCCGCCAGGTGGTGAGATCGATCGTCGACAGCACACGCGCCTCGGCTCCTTCGACGTCCACGACGAGGAACTGGATGTCGCTGCCGCCCCAGCCTGTCTGCTGCAGGAGCGTGTCGAGTCGCGCCGTCCGCACGGTGAGCTCCTCCGGAGCCCGGCCGTCGTCGACATGGCGCGACTCGATGTCGTCGACGAGCGTCGACAGGCCGGTGCCCGGGAACACGTGCAACGTGACCTCGTCGCCTTCTGCGTCCGTCACCGCGGCCTCGATCTGCCGGTCGCGAGGGCGCTCCTCGCGGTGCAGTGCCGCGAACGCGGGAACCGGCTCGATCGTCAGTCCGCTCCATCCGCGATCGTAGAAGGCGCGCGTGATCGAATCGAGCGTCGGATGGTTCGCTCCCACCTCCACGTAGCGCCCTGCGACAACGTCGCCCACCGCACGCCACAACACGACATCCTCGTGATTCTGGCCGTACGAGATGAAGGAGTCGTCGGTCACCGACGAATCCTATCAAGGCGCAAACCTGGTGAACGCCGGGTGAACAGTCCCGCTCAAGCCCGCGGATCGGCCGCCTAGACTTGTGGCGGCGCGCCGGCGGCACCCGCCCCGGCGCAGGGCCCTCGTGCGGCCCGACCCGCGACGAGAGGATCCACGTGGAAGACGCCGCGGCCGAGCGGGAGAACCGACTCGCCGACGCTCCTTGGCGCGAAGTCACGCCCACCGTCGGCGTCATGCGCGGCACGTGGGGATCCGCGCGCGAGCTCTTCGCGAACCGGGAGCTTCTCGGCCTCCTCACACGTCGGGAGATCCGGGCCAAATACAAGGACTCGGTGCTGGGCATGCTGTGGAGCATCGCCCGGCCCCTTGTGCAACTCGGCATGTACTACCTGGTCCTCGGCCAGTTCCTGGGCGCCGCTCGCGGCATCCCCGACTTCGCGGTCTTCATCTTCGCGGGCCTCGCCATCTGGGGCCTGTTCAGCGAGGTCGTGGGTCAGGGCACCGGGACGATGGTGGCGAACGCCGCGCTCATCAAGAAAGTGCATCTGCCCCGCGAGATCTTCCCCTTGGCGACGGTCGGCTCGGCACTGTTCAACTTCGCACTGCAGTTCGTCATCCTGCTGGCCGCGACTCTCCTCACCGGCGGCATGAACCTCGAGAACCTCATCGCGTTGCCCCTCTCGATCCTCGTCACGCTGACGTGGGCGCTCGCGCTGGCGTTCGTGCTCAGCGCGCTGAACGTGTACCTGCGCGACATGACCTACCTCGTCGAGCTGGCGCTCATGATCGGCTTCTGGTTCTCGCCCATCGTGTACAGCTTCGCGATGGTGAAGGACGTGATGCCGGAGCTCTTCACCCAGATCTACCTGTTCAACCCGGTCACGCTCGCCGTTTTCGGCATTCAGAGCGTCATGTGGAGCAAGGGCGCCGACGAGATGTTTCCCGACGGGCTCAAACTGGCCTTGCTCATCGCCCTCGCCGTGGGTCTGGTGGTGCTGTTCATCTGTCAGCGTGTGTTCGATCGGCTGCAGCGCGATTTCGCCCAGGAGCTCTGAGTGACCAAAGTCATCCGCGTCGAAGACGTCGTCAAGACCTTCACGATCCGCAAGCAGAAGTCGCTGAAAGAGGCGATCGTGAACTCGCGCCAGGGGCGACTGCACACCGAGACCTTCACGGCGCTCGACCACGTGTCGGCCGCGATCTCGTCCGGCGAATCGGTGGGGCTCGTCGGTCCCAACGGCTCCGGCAAGTCGACCCTCCTCAAGCTCATCGGCGGCATCCTCGCTCCCAACGAGGGGCTGGTCGCCACGCGCGGGCGCATCGCCGCCCTGCTCGAACTCGGCGCGGGCTTTCACAACGACCTCTCGGGCCGCGAGAACGTCTTCCTCAACGCGTCGGTGCTGGGGTTGTCGCAAGCCGAGACGAAGCGCTACTTCGAGGAGATCGTCGATTTCTCCGAGATCGGCGAATTCATCGACACCCAGGTGAAGTTCTACTCGTCTGGCATGTACGTGCGGCTCGCGTTCGCCATCGCGGTGCACGTCGACCCCGACATCCTGCTCGTCGACGAAGTGCTCGCGGTCGGCGACGAGCCTTTCCAGGCGAAGTGCATGCAGCGCATCCGCCGCTTCCAGCGGGAGGGCCGCACCATCGTCTTCGTGTCACACGCTCCCGCACAGGTGGCCGACCTGTGCGACCGGGCGATCCTGCTGCAGCACGGTCGCGTCATCGCCGACGACGAGCCCGACGTGGCACTGGCGACACTCCACGACTTCTACCAGCCGGCGATCGACTCGGCGCGGCAGGAGTCGGCGGCGCGCTCGCCCCATGCGGCCGGACTCGGTGCCGTGCACGTCTCGGATGCCGTCGGCCAGGCTCTGACGGACGGCGCGAAGCTCACGCCGGGTGGCGGGATCCGCCTCGACTGCGTCGTCGACTTCCCCGAACCCGTGCCTGGCTGGGCGTTCCGCGTAAGTATCGAGGATGCCCTCGGAACCGTCTACACCTCGATCGACTCGCGCGAGCACCTCCGACTCGACCTTCCCGTCGGAACCGGCACGCAACGCTTCACCGTCGCGGTGCCGGAGCTCTGGGTGGGCGGCGGGGAGTACCACGTGGCGCTCAGCGTGCGCGATGCCGACGACCTGCCCATCGGCGAGTTGAGCCGCGCCGGCTCCTTCGCTGTGCAAGGCCTGAAGCTGAGCGACGGCCCGGTGTATGCGCACGCCCGGATCGAGTTGCACTGATGCGCATCCTGGTCGTCGCCCCGCAGTTCGAAGAGGAAGGCCGTGGCATCGCCGGCATCGTGCGGTCCGTGATCGCGGGCGCCGCCGCCGCAGGACACGAGGTGGGCGTACTCACCGGGTTCGTGCCCGACGGACGCGACCCGTACGAGCAGGCCGTCGAGTATCTCGCCTCCGGGGACTCGACGATCCTCAGCCAAGCCGGCGGGCTCAAGAACGGCATGATCCTCGCCGTCTCGCAGGGTCTGCGCGGTGCGCCCCTGCGACGACAGGTCATCCGGCCGCCCCAGGGTGAGCCGAATCGCCTGTTCGGCGGCGCGGCCTTCGTCCTGAACACTCCCCTGCTCTACCTGTTCTTCCATCTGCGTCGCCTGAGGATCTTCCGCTGGCTCGTGCGGCGCGCCGCACGCAAAGCGGGCGTCGATCTCGTGATCGCAGGAGCGCCCCTCCCCCTCGCAGCGCGGCAGGTGCGACCCGCCCGGCTCGCTCAGGTCATGTACGACTTCATGCCGCTGGAGCTGAGCGAGATCGGGGAGGGCACACGCGAGCGCTTCCGTCAATCCATCACGAAGGCGATCCGGGGCAGCGATTTCCTGTTCTCCATCTCGCGCGATACGTCCGCCAAGGTGCGCGAGCGTCGACCGGATGCGCGCATTTACGAGGTATACGGCGTCGCACACCCTGTGGGCGCCCCGGTCCCCGAGCCCGAACAGGCGGCGATCCTCGACAACGAGCTGCTCGAACCCGGGCGATACCTGCTGTTCATTTCGGCACTGGAGACCCGCAAGAACCTCGTGCGGCTGATGGACGCGTTCCGCATCGCGCATCCCCGTATCGGCATGCCGCTCGTCATCGTCGGATCACCCGGCGAGAGCTTCGCTGAGATCGACGAGCACTACCGCGCGCTGCGCCGCGACGTGCGACAGGACATCGTGTTCACCGGGCGAGTGAGCGAGGCCAAGAAGCATGTGCTGCTTGCCAACTGCAATGCCGTCGTCTTCCCATCCCTCTATGAGGGACTGGGACTGCCGGTGCTCGAAGGACTCGCCTATGGCAAGCCCGTCGTGACGAGCAGGGTCGGCGCTCTGCCCGAGGCGGGAGGCGAAGCCGCCCTCTACCTGACAGACCCGCGCGACACCGACGAGCTCGCCGACGCGCTGGTGCGGATCGTGACGGATGCCGACCTTCGCGCCTCGCTTACGGCGCACGCGGCCGACCAGGTCGCGTTCTTCACGCAAGAGCGCTTCACCGAGCGCGTGGCGGCAGCGCTGAATGCGGAGTCTGGCGACGGGCGGCGCGCGTCCTAGGATTGACGAGGCGAAGCGCTACGTTTCGCCGGCACACAGCGGGAGAAGAACACGTGACAGGACAGCGACGACGGGCCCTCGTGACGGGCATCACCGGCCAGGATGGCGGCCACCTGGCCCAGCTGCTCACTGAGAAGGACTACGAGGTCTTCGGCCTCGTGCGCGGGCAGAACAACCCGCGCAAGGCTTCGGTGGAGGCCGAGTTCCCCGACGTGACCCTCATCGAGGGCGACCTCGCCGATCCCACGTCGCTTGTGCGCGCCATCGAGATCAGCAACCCCGATGAGGTGTACAACCTCGCCGCTGTCAGCCACGTGGGCTTCTCGTTCACCAATCCGACGCTCACGCTCGACGTGACGGGCAAGGGCGTGCTCAACCTGCTCGAAGCGATTCGGCTGACGGGACGTGCTGAGCGCACCCGCTTCTACCAGGCATCGACGAGTGAGATGTTCGGTGGCCTCGACTACAACCGCCCCGGCGCGGGGTACGACGAAGAGTCGCTCTTCCACCCCCGGAGCCCGTACGGCGTTGCCAAGCTCTATGGGCACTGGATCGCAAAGAACTACCGCGAGAGCTACGGGATGTTCGTGTCCTGCGGCATCCTGTTCAATCACGAAGGCGAGCGACGCGGCCGAGAGTTCGTGACCCGCAAGATCACCGACGCGGTCGCCCGCATCCACCTCGGGATGCAGTCGCACATCGAACTCGGCGACCTGTGGCCGAAGCGCGATTGGGGCTACGCGGGCGACTACACGCGCGGAATGTGGCAGATGCTGCAGCACGACACACCCGATGACTTCGTGCTCGCCACCGGTCAGACCCAGTCGATCGAAGACTTCCTCGCCCTTGCGTTCGCCGAGATCGGGGTCGACGACTGGCGGCCGCTCGTGAGGCAGAACCCCGCGTTCCTTCGTCCTGCCGAGGTCGATATTCTGCTCGGCAACCCCGCCAAGGCCGAGACTGTGCTCGGCTGGACACGCGAGGTGAGCTTCGAGCAGATGGTGAAGCTGATGGTCGCGCACGACATCGCGCTCAACTCCTCCACGGCATAGTCCCGTGGCACAGGGCACTCTCGCTGTCACCGGCGTCGACGGATTCGTCGGGCGACACGTCGCGCGACTCGCCGTAGAGGGCGGGTGGCGCGTCGTGGGACTGTCGCGTGCCGCCGAGCCGGACTCCGAACTGGCACCTCTGCTCTACGACTACCATGCGGGCGATCTCACCAGACAGTGGCCCGCGTCGCTGCGCGCCGACGCCGTGATCCACCTCGCGGGACTTGCCGCCGTCGGGCCGTCGTTCGACAGCCCCCAGGAGTACATCGAGACCAACAGCGCCATGGTCACGCTCATGTGCGAGGCGATGCTCGGATGGGACGCGCCGCCCCGGCTGGTGGGCGTCAGCTCGGGTGCCGTCTACAGTGCAGGCACCCGATCTCAGGCAATCGACGAGGGCACTTCGACAGAGCCCACCTCGCCCTATGTCGTGAGCAAGCTGCTCGTCGAACAGCAGCTCGCCTACTACGCGCGCCGCGGCATCGACACCGTGATCGTACGGCCGTTCAACCACCTCGGCCCCGGCCAGCGTCCGGGGTTCCTCGTGCCCGATCTGACTACGGCGCTTCGCGAGCTCTCGCCCGCAGAGCCTATGCCCAGTGGCAACCTTGCGTCCGAGCGCGACTACACCGACGTGCGCGATGTCGCCGCCGCATACCTGATGCTCGCCGGGGCGCCATCGCATGAGCACCCGGTGTACAACGTCTGCTCCGGTAGGGCGGTCGCAGGACACGAGATGCTGTCACTTGTGGCGTCCGCGCTGCGGATACCCGTTCCTCAGACCGTCGTCGACCCTGCACGCGTGCGTGCGCTCGACAATCCGAGCATCACGGGATCCGCCGCGCGACTGCGCAGCGAGTACGGCTGGGCGCCGCAGATCGACCTCGCGCAGTCGATCGCGGACTTCGTCGCAGCGTCGAGCACCTGATCCAAGACCCGGCCAGCTGACAACGGGACCGCCTTCGCGCTACACGACGGACCGCGTCAGACCGGACTCTGCTCAAGCACGTTGGAGACGATTCCGGCGGTGCGGTCCCAGTCGTATGCAGCCGGCGCCGGAGGGTTCACACGGCGGCGTTTGCCCGCTGCGGCGACGAGCGCAGCGGCCCATTCCTCGGCGTCCGCCGATGACTCCATCGCCCACCCCCGGTCGCCGACGATCTCCCCGACCGCCTCGCAGCCGCGCCAGAAGATGACAGGAACTCCGCAGGCGATCGACTCGAGCGCCGGCAGCCCGAAGCCCTCGAGCGTCGAGGGCATCACCGTCGCCGCGGCGCCGCGGTAGAGCATCGCGAGTCGTGCATCGTCCACACCGTGCAGCACCGTCACGCGGTCTCCGACACCGAGGGCCGAAGTACGGGCACGGACGGCCGCGGCCTCACTCTCCGGCACGACGACCGACACGCGCGCCCGGACCGCCAACACCAGCGCGCGAAGCACCACGTCGAGGTTCTTGTGCGGCCGGGTATTGCCGACGAACAGCGTGTAGGGCTCGACGGTGGCCACCGCATCGCCGGCCGGTTGGAACACGGCCGAGCATCCGTTGCCGGCATTGACGATGCGCACCGCATCGTCGCGCACCCACTCGGCGATGTCGCGCGCGGACGTCTCTGACACGGTGAGCACCACTCCCGCCTTGCGAACCGCGTGCCGAACCGGCCCGGCGTAGTATGCCGCGAATTTCGCGCGCCCCGGCCACGGGACCCGCAAGTGGATCATGTCGTGGACGGTCAGGATCTGACGCTGCGCGCGCACGAGCGCTCCGTACCCGGGCGAGTACACGAGAGCTCCCCGCGGCAGATCGGGGAGCCTCCGGAGCGCATCCATGGGTCCGTGCGGGCTGCCGTCGAGTCCGAGAGGTCGCCAGTCCCCTCGCAGTCGCCGGAGCACCTCATGCGCGTATCGGCCGATGCCGTGATCGCCCCGATAGCGGTCGTCGACGTAGAGCGCCCTCATGGTCACCGCACCTCCGCCGAGCGGGCCGGGGGCGGGCTCCCGGTCGCGGTCGCGAGCCAGTTCCCGATCCGATCGACGAAGACGGGCGTGTCGAACTCGAATGCGCGCGCGACGCAGGCCTCGGCCCTCGCGGCCACCGCGCGGTCGACGGCGGTTCTCAGCTCGGTGCGGGTCCATTCGTGGACGAGTGCGCCGGTCGCGCCGTCGACGACGGTCTCGGCGGTGCCTCCGATCGCGTTCGCCACCACCGGTGTTCCGGTCGCCATCGCCTCGACGGGCATGATGCCGAAGTCCTCGACTGCTGGGAACACGAGAGCGAGCGCACGCCGGTACAGCTCGGCGAGAAGCCCAGAGGAAGGGTCGCGCACGAAGATCACCCGGCCGCTGCGCTTCGCCGCGATCGCCCGAAGCCGGCCCTCGTCGGGCCCGCCACCGGCCAGCACGACGGGCACGCCCGCAGCGAGGCCCGTCTCGATCACGCGGTCGAGCCGCTTGTACGGCACGAATCGAGACACGCCGAGCAGGAACTCAGCCGGGAGTTCGGCAAGTGTCGCCCGTTCGGCGGGCGCGACCTCGGCGGGCGGGGCCGCGAACGCCGCCACATCGATCGGCGGGTGGATGACGGTCGACTCACGCTCCCACGTGTCGGCGATGCGCTGGGCGACGAACGCGCTGTTCGCGGCGATCGCGACCGGCTCGGCCGCGCGCTTGCGGTCGAGGGGCCTCAGCAGCGAGGAGCCGGTGCGAGCCGCGGGCCCGCGGCCACGGCCGTCGAGTCCGGGTACCCAGATGTATCTCGCGGGCGTGTGGGCATACACGAGCTTGGGCGCGTCGCGCGCGGGGCCGGCGAAGCGGGCATGGTGCGAGAACAGGTGACTGCTGCAGAGCACCCAGTCGGCGTGCCGTGCGGGCAGGTGCCGCCAGACCGACGGCATGAAGGGAAGCGCCACTGCTTTGCTGCGTCGCAACGGCGTGCGGGCGAGCACGGTCTCATGCACGCCCGCGAACCTGCCGTCGCTGTCATCCCACAGACAGAACCGCTCGGCGTCGGGAAACGTACGAGAGAGCACTTCGAAGACGTTCTCGGAGCCGCCATGCCGTGCGAGCCACTCGTGGACGAGGATGCCGCTCACGCGCCGCTCCTCAGGCCGCGCACGATCGCGGGCGCGAGCGATGCGGCGGTGTGGTCGGTCACGTCGCTCCTTCCTTCGCGCGAGTGCGGGCTGAAGAGATCTTCGCATGCGCCGTGCATGCGAAAGGGCCGGTCCCTCACGGGTCCGGCCCTCTCGATCAGCAGATCGTCAGAACTTACTTCAGGATCTTCGTGACCGTGCCGGCGCCGACGGTGCGGCCACCCTCACGGATGGCGAAGCCGAGGCCCTCCTCCATGGCGATCGGCTGGATGAGCTCGACCGTCATGTCGGTGGTGTCGCCGGGCATGACCATCTCGGTGCCCTCGGGCAGCGTGATGACGCCGGTGACGTCGGTGGTGCGGAAGTAGAACTGCGGGCGGTAGTTCGTGAAGAACGGGTTGTGGCGGCCGCCCTCCTCCTTGGACAGGATGTACGCCGTGCCCTCGAAGTTGGTGTGCGGGGTGACCGAACCGGGCTTCACGACGACCTGGCCGCGCTCGACGTCGTCACGCTTGGTGCCGCGGAGGAGCAGACCACAGTTCTCGCCGGCCCACGCCTCGTCGAGCTGCTTGTGGAACATCTCGATGCCGGTGACGATCGTCTTCTGCGTCGGGCGCAGACCCACGATCTCGACCTCGGAGTTGATCGCGAGGGTACCGCGCTCGGCGCGGCCCGTGACGACCGTGCCACGGCCCGTGATGGTGAAGACGTCCTCGATGGGCATGAGGAACGGCTTGTCCTTGTCACGCACCGGGTCGGGGATCGACTCGTCGACGGCGTCCATGAGCTCGACGATCTTCTCGACCCACTCGGCGTCGCCCTCGAGAGCCTTCAGGCCCGAGACGCGCACGACCGGAGCGTTGTCACCGTCGAAGTCCTGCGACGACAGCAGCTCGCGGACCTCGAGCTCGACGAGCTCCAGGATCTCCTCGTCGTCGACCATGTCGGACTTGTTCAGCGCGACGAGCAGGTAGGGGACGCCGACCTGCTTGGCGAGCAGCACGTGCTCACGCGTCTGCGCCATCGGGCCGTCGGTGGCCGCGACGACCAGGATCGCGCCGTCCATCTGGGCAGCGCCGGTGATCATGTTCTTGATGTAGTCGGCGTGACCGGGGGCGTCGACGTGCGCGTAGTGACGCTTGGGCGTCTCGTACTCGACGTGCGAGATGTTGATCGTGATGCCGCGCTGACGCTCCTCGGGAGCGGAGTCGATCGACGCGAAGTCGCGCTGCACGTTGGTGGCCGACGGGTACTTGTCGGCGAGCACCTTCGAGATCGCTGCAGTGAGCGTGGTCTTGCCGTGGTCGACGTGACCGATCGTTCCGATGTTCACGTGCGGCTTGGTGCGCTCGAACTTGGCCTTAGCCACTGGGTCCTCCTCAGGACGTTCGTGTAGAAGCTCCGGGCACTGGTTTGCGACCGGTCGTCTACGGGGATTTTTCTACCTTAGTAGAGGGGTTCTGTTGAAGCTGTGTGAAGTTGTGGAATCCCGGATGCCGCACGGGGCGGCATCCGGGAGGGCTCATTCGCCCTTGTTCTTCTGGATGATCTCGTCGGCCACGGCGCGAGGAACCTCGGCGTAGCTGTCGAACTCCATCGAGTACACGGCGCGGCCCGAGGTCTTCGAGCGCAGGTCGCCGATGTAGCCGAACATCTCGGAGAGCGGGACCAGTGCCCGGACGACCTTGACGCCCTGGGCGTCCTCCATCGACTGGATCTGGCCACGACGCGAGTTCAGGTCGCCGATGACGTCGCCCATGTACTCCTCGGGAGTACGCACCTCGACGGCCATGAGCGGCTCGAGAAGGACGGGGTTCGCCTTGCGGATGGCCTCCTTGAAGCCCATCGACCCGGCGATCTTGAACGCCATCTCGGACGAGTCGACGTCGTGCGAGGCACCGTCCATGAGGGTCGCCTTGACACCCACCATGGGGTAGCCGGCGAGCACGCCGACGGCCATCGCGTCCTGGAAGCCCGAGTTGGTCGGCTCGATGTACTCGCGCGGGATGCGGCCACCGGTGACCTTGTTCTCGAACTCGTACGTCTTGTCGGCCGTGACCTCGAGCGGCTCGAGCGCGAACTGGATCTTCGCGAACTGACCCGAGCCACCGGTCTGCTTCTTGTGTGTGTAGTCGTGACGCTCGACGGTCTTGCGGATCGTCTCGCGGTACGCCACCTGGGGCTTGCCGACGTTCGCCTCGACCTTGAACTCGCGCTTCATGCGGTCCACGAGGATGTCGAGGTGCAGCTCGCCCATGCCCTTGATGACGGTCTGACCGGTCTCGGAGTTCTGCTCGACGCGGAACGTCGGGTCCTCTTCGGCGAGCTTCTGGATCGCCAGACCCAGCTTCTCCTGGTCGGCCTTCGTCTTGGGCTCGATGGCGACCTCGATGACGGGCTCGGGGAAGGTCATCGACTCGAGGACGACCTGGTTGGTCGAGTCCGACAGGGTGTCGCCGGTCGTGGTGTCCTTGAGGCCGATGACCGCGTAGATGTGCCCCGCGGTGACCGAGTCGACCGGGTTCTCCTTGTTGGCGTGCATCTGGAAGATCTTCCCGATGCGCTCCTTCTTGCCCTTGGTCGCGTTGACGACCTGGGCGCCGGAATCGAGGTGACCCGAGTACACGCGGATGTAGGTGAGGCGGCCGAAGAACGGGTGCGTGACGATCTTGAACGCGAGCGCCGCGAACGGCTCGTCACGGTCGGCGTGACGCTCGATGATCCTCTCTTCGTCCTTCGGGTCGTGCGCCTCGATGGCGGGCACGTCAAGGGGCGACGGCAGGTAGTCCACGACTGCGTCGAGCATCGGCTGCACGCCGCGGTTCTTGAACGCCGAGCCGCAGAGCACGGGGTACAGCTCGCCGGCGACGGTGAGCTTGCGGATGGCGCCCTTGATCTCGGCGACCGTGAGGCCTTCGCCGCTGAAGTGCTTCTCGAGAAGCACCTCGTCGGACTCGGCGACCGTCTCGAGCAGCGTCTCGCGGTACTCCGCCGCCTTGTCGGCGAGGTCGGCCGGGATCTCCTGGATCTCGTACTTGGCGCCCATGGTCACGTCGCCCTTGGCGTCGCCGGGCCACACCAGTGCACGCATCTCGACGAGGTCGACGACGCCGACGAAGTCGCTCTCGGAGCCGATCGGCAGCTGCAGCACGAGCGGCTTGGCCTTCAGTCGGTTGACGATGGTGTCGACGGTGAAGTAGAAGTCGGCGCCCAGCTTGTCCATCTTGTTGACGAAGCAGATGCGGGGCACGTCGTACTTGTCGGCCTGACGCCACACGGTCTCGGACTGGGGCTCGACGCCCTCCTTGCCGTCGAACACCGCGACCGCGCCGTCGAGCACGCGGAGCGAGCGCTCCACCTCGACGGTGAAGTCGACGTGGCCCGGCGTGTCGATGATGTTGATCTGGTTCTTGTCCCAGAAGCACGTCACGGCGGCTGACGTGATCGTGATGCCGCGCTCCTGCTCCTGCTCCATCCAGTCGGTGGTGGCAGCGCCGTCGTGCGTCTCGCCGATCTTGTGGTTGACGCCCGTGTAGAAGAGGATGCGCTCGGTCGTCGTCGTCTTGCCGGCATCGATGTGCGCCATGATGCCGATGTTGCGGACCTTGTTGAGGTCGGTGAGCACTTCTTGTGCCACGGGGTCTTCCTTTACCTGGTTTGGAGGTGGTTCTGGGCCGGGGCCCTTCGACAGGCTCAGGGACCGGAGGACCGGTCGCTGAGCCTGCCGAAGCGGATCACCAGCGGTAGTGCGCGAAGGCGCGGTTCGACTCGGCCATCTTGTGGGTGTCTTCGCGGCGCTTGACCGCGGCACCCAAGCCGTTCGAGGCGTCCAGGATCTCGTTCTGGAGGCGCTCGGTCATGGTCTTTTCACGACGGCCCTTGGCGTAGCTCACGAGCCAGCGCAGGGCGAGCGTGTTGGCGCGGTGAGGCTTGACCTCGACCGGCACCTGGTAGGTCGAACCGCCGACGCGGCGCGACTTGACCTCGAGAGTGGGGCGCACGTTGTCGAGTGCCTTCTTGAGGGTGGCGACGGCGTCCTGGCCGTTCTTGGCCTCGACGCCGCGGAGGGCGCCGTAGACGATCGACTCGGCGAGCGACTTCTTGCCGTCGACGAGGATCTTGTTGACCAGCTGGGTGACGACGGGGGCGCCGTACACCGGGTCGTTGACGACGGGGCGCTTCGGGGCAGGTCCCTTACGAGGCATCTTTCTCAGCCCTTCTTCGCGCCGTAGCGGCTGCGCGCCTGCTTACGGTTCTTGACAGCCTGGGTGTCGAGCGCACCGCGGATGATCTTGTAGCGGACGCCCGGGAGGTCCTTCACACGACCGCCGCGCACCAGCACGAGCGAGTGCTCCTGCAGGTTGTGGCCCTCGCCGGGGATGTAAGCGGTGACCTCGGTGCCGTTGCGGAGCTTGACACGGGCGACCTTGCGCATCGCCGAGTTCGGCTTCTTGGGCGTGGTCGTGTACACACGGGTGCAGACACCCGCCTGCTGCGGGTTCGCCTTGAGCGCCGGCGCCTTGGTCTTCGAGACCTTGGGCGAACGACCCTTGCGAACCAACTGCTGAATGGTTGGCACGTTCTCTCCTCATAGTGCTGCACGGTGACAGCGATGGTGGTTTCACCACAGATCCACCGGCGCGGCACGATCGTGCCGAACGTTTCGTGGTGGATATGCCGTGGGGGTGGCCTGTTCGCAGGCCGTTCCCTGAGAGTGGGCGGCCCCGCGGCCGAACCCCGTTCCCGGCATTGCACCGGGCACGGCGGACGGCGCGCGTGAGCGCACACCCGACCAATGATACGCGGGATGCCGGAGCCCGGTCAAACGCGCCGGATCCTGGCCCATCCGCCCCGGCTCCAGCGGTCCCCTGCGCAGGCGATCAGGTGAGCAGCAGGGTGAGCGCCACGCCGGAGAGGATCGCGACGACGACCACGGCGACCGCGAGGATCAGCAGCCGGGCGCCGGCGCGAGAACGGCGGGTGCGTGGCGGAGCGGGCCTCGATGCGTCGGCGCCGGCGCGATCGAGCGCCCTCGGCGAGGGCGTCTGCGCACGCGATGCGACGGCGACCTCCGGCGGCCGCGG
>NZ_RRYE01000169.1 GCF_004010105.1 Microbacterium sp. CPCC 204701 | reverse complement strand
GGGGTCAGCGCGGTCGGTGACGGTGCCCGCAGCCTGCGCGCGGGCGATCGCGCCGGCGAAGACCGTGCGCAGCGCGCGGCCGCGGTCGGCGAAGAACGCGTGCGCGGGATGCCCCGGGTCGGCCGCCGCGACCGACAGTCGCGCGTACAGCTGCACGAGACCGGGCACGTCGGCGTTGTGCGCGACGATGCGGAGATAGCCGTCGCGCACGTCCTCGATCGCCGGCGCCTCTGCAGTGCCGGCGCCGAACGCGGCAACGTCGAGCTCGTCGCGTTTGCGGAGGATCTCGGTGAAGAGCTCCTCCTTGCTGTCGAAGTAGTGGAGGAGTCCCGCCTGGCTCAGGCCCACGGCATCAGCCAGCTCCTTCACGGATGCTCCGCTGTAGCCCTCACTGGCGATCACGTCGAGGGCGCGTCCGAGGATCTCTTCGCGCTTGGCGATGCCCTTCGCGTACGAGCCGCGTGTGCCGGTGCGGCGTTGTGCCATGCGACCAGTAAACCCGAGTGACGCTTGATGATTCAATACCAAGTGACGTATGGTTTTCTAGCGAGCTCGACGGCGAGCCGCGGAAGCGGCCGTCATCCACCCGGAAGGATCGTCTCCGCATGACAGAACCCACGACCTCGGCCGCGGCATCCGTCGCCGAACTCACCCTCGAAGAGAAGGCGTCGCTCACCAGCGGCGCGAGCTTCTGGTACACCAAGCCGATTGATCGCGTGGGGGTGCCGGCGATCATGGTGACCGACGGCCCGCACGGTCTGCGCAAGCAGCGCGAGGGCGGCGACCACCTCGGTCTCGGCGACAGCGTCCCGGCCACCTGCTTCCCGCCCGCGGTCGGGCTCGGCTCGTCATGGGACGTCGACCTCGTGCACCGCGTCGGCGAGGCGCTCGGCATCGAGGCTTCCCTCGAGAACGTGGCCGTGCTGCTCGGCCCCGGCATCAACATCAAGCGCTCGCCGCTGTGCGGCCGCAACTTCGAGTACCTCTCGGAGGACCCGATCGTCTCGGGCGTGCTGGGCACGGCGATGGTCGAGGGTGTCCAGTCGAAGGGCGTGGGCACGTCGCTCAAGCACTTCGCCGCCAACAACCAGGAGCACGACCGCATGCGTGCCTCGAGCGACGTCGACCCCCGCCCGCTGCGCGAGATCTACCTGCGCGGATTCCAGCGGGTGGTCGAGGACGCGCAGCCGTGGACCGTCATGTGCTCGTACAACCGCATCAACGGCGTGTACGCGTCGGAGGACCCGTGGCTGCTGACGCAGGTGCTGCGCGACGAGTGGGGCTTCGAGGGCCTGGTCATCTCGGACTGGGGCGCCGTCAGTGAGCGCGTGCCGGGGCTGGCGGCGGGCATGGACCTCGAGATGCCCTCGTCGAACGGCGTCACCGACGCGCAGATCGTCGCCGCGGTGCAGGACGGCTCGCTCGACGAGCAGGTGCTGGATGTCGCCGCCGGCCGCGTGCTCGACCTCGTGCGCAAGGCGACGGAGGGCGCGGGCGCCGTGCACGGACCGCTCGATGTCGACGCGCACCACGCGCTCGCGCGCGAGGCCGCCGGCCGCTCGATCGTGCTCCTGAAGAACGAGGCCCCGAATGAGGCGCGGGTGCAGGGCGAGGCGCAGGCGCCGATCCTGCCACTCGCGAAAGACGCCAGGCTCGCCGTCATCGGCGAGTTCGCCGAGCAGCCCAGGTACCAAGGGGCGGGGTCGTCGCTGATCCGGCCGACGCGCCTCGACAACGCGCTCGACGAGATCCGCGCTCTGGCCACGGGCGAGGTCGCCTACGCCCGCGGCTTCAGCAACGCCCTCGAGGTCTCGGCCGAAGAGACCGCGGCGCTGCGCGACGAGGCGGCGGCCGCGGCATCCGTCGCCGACGTCGCCGTGGTGTTCCTGGGCTTGCCGGCGCGCCTCGAGTCGGAGGGCTACGACCGAGACGACATCGACCTGCCTGCCGCGCAGCTCGCGCTGCTGGACGCGGTGGTCGCGGCGAACCCGTACACCGTCGTGGTGCTCTCGAACGGCGGCGTCGTCGCCCTGCCGTTCGCCGACCGAGTGCCGGCGATCGTCGAGGCGTGGCTGCTCGGTCAGGCCGGCGGCGGCGCCATCGCGGACGTGCTGTTCGGCGACGTCAACCCGTCGGCGAAGCTCACCGAGACGATCCCGCTGCGACTGGAAGACACCCCCGCGTATCTCGACTTTCCTGGGGAGTTCTCGCACGTCCGCTACGGCGAGGGCCTGTTCGTCGGCTACCGCTGGTACGACGCGCGCCGCATCGAGGTCGCATTCCCGTTCGGGCATGGACTGTCGTATACCACCTTCGCCTACGGAGATGCCTCGGCCGCCGTGAACGCGGGCGGCGATGTCGAGGTGACCGTGGCCGTCACCAATACCGGCGACCGTGCGGGACGCGAGGTCGTGCAGGTGTACACGTCGCTTCCGGGGGGAACGGTGCAGCGCCCGGTGCGCGAGCTCAAGGCCTTCGCGTCTGTCGCGCTCGAGCCGGGCGAGACCCGCGAGGTGGTCCTCACCGTGCGTCGCGGAGACCTCGCCCACTGGGACATCCGCGTCGACCGGTGGCTCGTCGAAGGCGGCTCGTACGTCGTCGATGTCGCGGCATCGAGCCGCGACATCCGCTCGAGCGTCCAGGTCGAGATCGAAGGCGACGAGTTCACGCTTCCGCTGTCGCGCAGCTCCTCGATCGCCGAGGTGATGGCCCACCCCGTCGTCGGCGGGATGGTGCAGGCGGCGATCGCCCAGATGATGGGCGGCATGGACGGCGTCGCGAGCGTCATGCCCGAGGGTGTCGAGGTCACGAAGATGCTCGAGGCGTTTCCGATCGGCCGGGCGGGCATGTTCGCCGCCGCCGACTCCGGAGGCTCGATCAACCCCGAGATGATCGACGGCCTGATCGCGATGGGCAACGCGGGCGGCGCGCCGCAGCAGTAGCCGACGGCGACGGATGCCCCGGCTCGGCGCACGCGAAGTCGCCGGGCGGGGGCATCCGTCTGTCGCGCCGGTGGCGGCGCGGAGACCTGCGGGGAGAGCGTTCCCGTGCCGTTCACCTGTCGTTCGCCAGACGCTGTGAGGATCCAGCCACCCGTTCGGATGCCGGTCTGGGGACCGGCATGCCTCGCAAGGAGTCTCCTCGTGCCCAATCATCGTCGTGCGCTCGCCGCCGCCCTGGCCGCGATCGTCGGCTTCGTCCCCCTCACCGTCCTCACCGCCGCGCCGGCTTCGGCCGCGGTGACCGATCTCGTCATCAACGAAGTCAGCTCCGACCCGGAGGACTGGTTCGAGCTGGCCAACCCGACGGCTGCCGACATCGACCTGGCGGGGATGTGGTTCGTCGACAGCGGCACCGACGATCCGACGCACTGGGTCGAGCTCACTGGCGTCGTCCCGGCGAACGGGGTGCTCGCGATCGACTCGTCGGTCGGCTTCGGCAAGGGCGACAGCGTGTCGGTGTACCAGGGCGGCAAGGCCGCGTTCGACGCCGGCACCGCGTCGCTCGTCGACACCGCCACATGGCCGGCCGGAGTCCACGCCTCGTCGATGGGTGTCTGCCCGGCGCCCTATACCGGCGTCGTCGCGATGACGCCGACCAAGGGTGCCGTGAACGCCTGCCCGACGCCTGGTCTCGACGAGATCCGCATCAACGAGGTGTTCTCCAACGGCGTCGACTTCGTCGAGCTGGTCAACATCGGCTCGGTCGCGATCGACATCGACGGATGGACGGCCGTGGACGGCGACGCGACCCACACGCCCCTGGTGCTGGCGGACACGCCCACTCTGATCGAGCCGGGCGAGCACTTCGTCTTCCACCCTGACGACGCGACGGAGTTCCCGACCGGTGGCTTCGGCCTCGGCAAGGGTGACTCGATGACGATCGCGCTGCCGGACGGCACCGAGGTCGACACGACGACGTGGCCGGCCGACACCCACGCGTCGCCGTCGTGGGGCCGCTGCCCCGAGGGCACCGGCGGCTTCGTCATGACAACCTCGGCGACGCCCGGCGCCGTCAACGACTGCCCGATGGTTCCTGGTGTCGCCCAGATCAAGATCAACGAGGTCAGCTCCGACCCCGAGGACTGGATCGAGCTGACCAACATCGGCAGCACGGCCGTCGACATCTCGGGCTGGCTGCTCTCCGACAACGCGCGCACGACCGACCCGGCTCACCTCCAGGCGATCGTGGCGGAGAGCGCGATCCAGCCGGGAGGGTTCGTCAAGGTCGACTACACCGCCGCCGGGCTCGGCAAGGGCGACGAGGCCAACCTCTACCTCCCCGACGCCACGACGCTCGTCGACACGACCACCTGGCCCGCCGACACTCACGCCTCGTCGTGGGGGCGCTGCGCCGACGGCATCGGCGCCTTCCGCACCACGACGCCCACGCCGGGCGAGGCCAACGACTGCACGGTCACGCCGCCGCCCGCGCTCGACCCGCACTGGGACGACATCGAGATCAACGAGATCTCGTCGCTCAACGACGACGATGCCGGCAACCCCGGCTTCGGCGACGCGGTCGAGCTGGTCAACACGGGCACGAACGACGTCACGATCGAGGGCTGGTACCAGACCGACAGCGGCGCGGCCACGGGTGCATCGGCGCTGACCCTCGCCGACCTCAGGGTGTGGGACGGCGACTCGCTCGAAGCGGCGGGCTCCTGGGTCATCCCGGCCGGCGGCTACGTCGCGTTCTCGTCGAAGAAGGGCCTCTCCGGAGAAGGCGACGCCGTCAAGGTCTACGGTCCGGGTGCCGATGCGGCGTCCCGACAGCTCGTCGACGTACAGGTGTACGGCGACGGCGCGGCGGGGGTGTCCGACACCTTCGCGTCGGACGCACTGTCGTCCGCCGCATGCCCCGATGGATCCGGCGACTTCTGGTCCGTCACCGAGAGCAGCTTCGGGCGTGACAACACCGAGTCGTGCGAGACGCGGTTCCGCCCGCTCGACACCGCGATCGTCCTGAACGAGGTCTCGAACGTGGCCGGCAAGGCCGAGCTGCTCAACACCGGCGCCGAGCCGGTCGATCTCTCCGGCTGGGAGCTGCTCGATTCCGACGAGACAGTGGTCCACGCGATCCCCGCCGACACCGTGGTCGCCGCCGGCCGGTTCTACGTCGCCGACGACATCGAGGGTCTCGACAGCGTCGACTCGCTGACGATTCGCCGGGACGACGACGGCGCCAGCACCGTCGGCCACACCTGGTACGAGGACGGTCACGCGTCGTACAGCCGCTGCGAGCTGTTCGGCACGGTGTCGTACGTCGAGACCCCGACGGCGACCTGGGGCGCGGCGAACGCGTGCCCCGGCCTCGAGACCGAGACCTGGCCGGGCTCCTCCGAGATCACGATCGCCGACGCTGTGGACGCCTTCACCGACCTCGACGCCAACGACGAGGGTGACGTGTCGGGCGCGGCCTTCGACCCCTCCGACCCGAGCATCCTGTGGGTCGCGATGAACAAGGGCCGCCTGTTCAAGATGCACAAGGTCGGCGGCGTGTACGAGTCGTTCCCGGAGTGGGAAGGCGGCATCCCGCTGCGCTTCGCCGACGGCGGCGGTGAGCTGGACTCCGAGGGCGTCACGATCGGACCGGACGGCGCTGCGTACATCACGTCGGAGCGCGACAACGCACGCGCCAAGAGCACGTCACACAACAAGGTCGCGCGATTCGACGTGAGCGCCGTGACCACAGGGACGACCGAGCTCGTGGCCACGCACGAGTGGGACGTGAACGGATTCGTGTCGACGGGCACGAACCTCGGCCTCGAGGGCATCACCTACGTGCCCGACCAGTTCCTCGTCGAGTCCGGGTGGAAGGTCGACGGGGCGGCATACCGTGCCGGCGACCGTTCGACGCCCGGCCTCTTCGTGACGGCGGTCGAGGGGACGGGAGCCCTGCACTTCTTCTCGCTGCGACTGGGCGCGGCACCCGTCGAGGTGAAGGTGGAGCGCTCGGGCTTCCCGTGGTCGATGGACGTCGCGTACGACGCCGACCGCGAGGCGCTGTGGGCGCTGTGCGACGACGGCTGCGGCGGCGTCTACAACCTGCTGGAAGTCGTCGACGGCGACTTCGAGGTCGCGCACTCGTACTCCCGCCCCGCGGGGATGCCGAACCTCAACAACGAGGGGATGGCGATCGCTCCCGCATCGACGTGCGCCGACGGCTTCCAGGAGGTCGTCTGGACCGACGACGGCGACACCGGTGGCCACTCGCTGCGTGCGGGCACGCTGCCGTGTCCGGTGACCGGCGGGCCGGGCGAGCCGACGCCGACCCCCACGCCGACCCCGACTCCCACCCCGACCCCGACC
>NZ_RRYE01000168.1 GCF_004010105.1 Microbacterium sp. CPCC 204701 | reverse complement strand
GGCCGCCGCGTGGAGGGCGGCGCCGGCCGCTCCGCCGAGCTCGTCGGCCGCATGCACGGCGCCCGCGAGCGTCTCGGATGCAGCCGCGGCGGCGGCATCCGGCACCCCCTTCGGAACCACGAGGTGTGCACGATACAACGCCGTCAGGATCCCGCCGAGCACGGTCGTGCCGAACACCGCGCCCAGCTCGTACGCGGTCTCGGACACGGCGCTCGCGGCGCCCGCCTTGGCGGGAGGGGCGCTCGCCAGCACCAGCTCGTTCGACACCGTCTCGGCGCAGCCGATGCCGATCCCGAGCGAGACGAACGCGGCCACGAGCGCGCCGAGGCTGTCAGGACCGGTCGCGAAGGCGACCGTGGTGTATCCCAGCACCGAGAACACGAGGGCGGCCGGGATCACGATGCGGGCGGGCCACTTCTTCGAGATCGGCACGACCACCAGGCCCGCCACGATCATCGTCACGAGCCCCGGCACCAGCCCGAGTCCCGCCTGCAGCGGCGGGAGCCCCACGACGAGCTGAAGGTGCTGCGCGACGAAGAACAGGAAGCCGACGAGCGCGACGACGCTCAGGAAGTTGATCGCCAGCGCACCGCTGAAGGTCCCCTGGCGGAACAGCCGCATGTCGAGCATCGGCGTGCGGGCGCGCAGCTGGCGACGCACGAACAGGATGCCGAACCCGGCGCCCGCGAGGATGGGGAGCCACGTCGCGGCGCCGAACCCGTGCACGGCGAGCTCCTTGATGCCGTACACGATCGGGATCATCGTGGCCATCGACAGCACGATGCTCAGGGGATCGATGCGCCCCGGATTCGGGTCGCGGCTCTCGGGCACGAGGAGGGGTGCCGACACCAGCAGCGGCACGAGCACCGGCACCGCGAGCAGGAACACCGAGCCCCACGCGAAGTGCTCGAGCAGCAGTCCCCCGACGATCGGGCCGAGAGCCGACCCGGCCGAGAACATCGCCGCCCAGATCGCGATCGCGAGCCGCCGCTGGTCGCGGTCGGTGAAGATACTCCGCAGCAGCGAGAGCGTGGACGGCATGAGCATGGCGCCGAACACGCCCATGCCGGCGCGAGCGGCAATCAGCCACGCGGCCGTCGGGGCGAACGCCGCGAGCGCCGACACCGCGGCGAAGCCGGTCGCGCCGATCAGCAGCATCCGTCGCCGTCCGAAACGGTCGCCGAGCGTGCCCATCGTGACGAGCAAGCCCGCGAGCACCAGCGGGTAGGCGTCGATGATCCACAGCTGCTGTGTGCTCGTGGGTTCGAGGTCGAGCGCGATGCCGGGCAGCGCGAAGCTGAGCACCGTGTTGTCGACCGAGACCAGCAGCACGGGCAGCATGAGCACGACGAGAGCGGCCCAGCCGCGCCACCCCACGCGGCGGGACTGGGCGTCGGCGAGCGAGAGTTCCTGAGTGAGCGTCATCATATCTGTACCGTCCAGCCGGTATAGTAACAGAATGCCGCGATCCCTGTCGATACGATCGACGCCATGAGCCGCCCTCCCCTGGCCCGCGAGAAGGTGCTCGACGCCTTCGAGCGCATCCTCATCGAAGAGGGTGAGCGCGCCGCCACGATGGACGCCACGGCGCGAGCCGCCGGCGTGTCGAAGGGAGGCCTGCTCTACCATTTCGGCACGAAGGAGGCGCTCGAGGCGGGGCTCATCGCGCGGCTCGCCGAACTCGTCGACGAGGACGTCGCCGCGATCGAGGCAGCGCCGGAGGGTCCGGTGGCGTACTTCCTGCGCTCGTCGGTCATGGAGAACGCCCCGCTCGACCGGGTGATCATCGCCGCGTCACGCCTGGCGCAGTCCGGCAACGCGCCCGCGATCACGGCGCTCCACGAGATGCGCGCACGGTGGGAGGAAGCGCTCCGACCCCACACGGGCGGCGCGGCCGCCCTCGACCTCGTGATGCTCGTGAGCGACGGCCTCTACTTCAACAACGCACTCGGCGGCGATGCGCCACTCACGGTGGTCCCGCGCGGCGAGGCGCTGGAGGCCGTCATCGCGCTCGTGGAAGAGGCGATCAGGCTCTGAACGCCCGACCCCAGCCGCAGCCGAACCGGTCAGCGACCTGGCGCGAGCCTGAGTCGCGTGCGCCTGAGCATGGCGTGCACCACGAGCGGGTGCAGCAGCGACACCGGAGTGAAGTAGACGCGTCCTCTCCAGTCGTTGAACGTGACCACCGTCGTCACGCGCACGACCGATGCAGCGGCGTCCACTCCCACACCGCAGCGAAACGTCAGGTGCGCGTCGGCGTACTCGATGAGCGCCTCCTCGCCTTCGACCCGCAGGACGTCGAACACGCCCCGGGGCGCAGCCTCGAGGCGAAGCAGCAGAGCGAGCGCCATACGCAGCCCCATCGCCGCTTTCACCCAGAGCGGGGAGGATCTCGAGGCGAACAGCGCCTCGGCCCAGATGCGCGGATGGTCGGTCGTGCGCGGCGGCTTCGACGCCAGGATCACATCGCCGTAGTCGAACCGCGAGAGCCCGTCGAACGCGAGACTGCGGAAGGCCGGGGATCCGACGCGAGCGGGCAAGGGCGCCGACGCGGGGCCCTCGGCGGCCACCATCGTTCAGTCCTCGGTGACCTCGATACGGCGGAACAGGTCGGCCCCGACGGAGTCGCGCATGTCTTCGAGCAGCTCTTCGGGCACGGGCGAGTCCACCGTGAGCACCGACAGGGCGCGCCCGCTCGAGTCGGCCTGGGCCACCTGGAGGCCGGCGATGTTGATTCCCGCGTCACCGAGCTTCTGCCCGTAGATCGCCACGATGCCCGGGCGGTCGGCGTACCGCATCACGAGGTGGTGGCGCTCGATCGGCACCTCGATCTCATAGCCGTTGATGCCGACCACCTTGGGAACCATGCGCGTGCCGGCGAGCGTGCCCGCCACAGTGAGGACGGATCCGTCCGCGAGCGTGCCGCGGAGGATCGTGATGTTTCGATAGAGCGGACTCTCGGCCTCGACGATGAGCCGCGTCTCGATGCCGCGCTGCTCGGCGAACAGCGGCGCGTTCACGTACGACACGTTCTCGCTCACGACGTTCGCGAGGATGCCCTTGAGCGCGGCCAGCCGGTAGACGCTGACGTCGTAGGCCGCAAGCTCGCCGCGCACTTCGATGTCGAGGCTCGTGAGCGCGCTGTGCGCGAGGCCGGTGAAGAACTGCCCGAGCTGCTCGACGAGAGCGATGCCGGGGCGCACGAACGGGTCGATGACGCCACCCGCGACGTTCACGGCATCGGGCACGAGGTCGCCCTCGAGCGCGAGCTTGACCGACTTCGCGACCGAGACGCCCGCCTTCTCCTGCGCCTCGTCGGTCGACGCGCCGAGGTGGGGCGTGACGACGACGTTCGGCAGGCTCAGCAGCGGGAACGCCGTGCCGTCGGGTGCCGGCGGTTCGCTCGTGAACACGTCGAGGCCCGCGCCCGCGATCTCGCCGGTGGTGAGCGCGGCGTGCAGCGCCTCCTCGTCGATGAGCCCGCCGCGCGCGACGTTGACGACGTAGGCCGTGGGCTTCATCAGGCGGAATTGCTCGGCGCCGATCATGCCCGTCGTCTCGGGAGTCTTCGGCATGTGGATCGTGACGAAGTCGCTCGTCGCAAGGAGGTTGTCGAGCTCGAGCAGGGTCACGCCGAGCTGCTGCGCGCGCGCGGGCGTGACGTACGGGTCGTAGGCGACGACCGTCACGCCGAAGGCCTGGAGCCGTGCCGCGATGAGGGCGCCGATGCGGCCGAGGCCGATGATGCCGACGGTCTTCTCGAAGAGCTCGGTGCCGGTGTAGGCGCTGCGCTTCCACCGGCCCTCGGCAAGCGACGCATGCGCCGCGGGGATGCGGCGGGCGAGGCTCAGGATGTGGCCGACGGTCAGCTCGGCTGCCGAGATGATGTTCGACGTGGGCGCGTTGACCACCATGACACCCGCCGTGGTGGCCGTCTTGATGTCGACGTTGTCGAGCCCGACGCCCGCGCGCGCGACGACTTTGAGCACGGGGGCCGCGGCGATCGCCTCTGCGTCGATCTTCGTCGCCGAGCGGATCAGCACCGCGTTCGCGTCAGCCAGCGCCGACAGCAGCGCAGGCCGCTCGGTGCCGTCGACGTAGCGCACATCGAAGTCGGGACCCAGTGCGTCGATCGTGGCGGGAGAGAGCTCTTCGGCGATGAGGACGACAGGCTTCGTCACGGATGATTCCTTCGGGGGCGGTGCGCGACGGCGCAGAGCAGAGCGGATGCCGCGCCGCACGCCAGCGGGGGCGGGCCATTGTCCAGCCTATCGCGGCGAGTCGTTGCGGCCCGACAGTGTGACGAAGGTCACGACACCAGCGACGTCGTGTTGAGGGTCGTGTAGGCCACCACGTTGAGCCAGAACACCGCGACGAGGGCGAGCCCGGTGATCATCACGAGGAACAGCTCGTGCGCCGCGCGCCGATGTGCCAACGCGAACGCCGCCCCCCACACGAGCAGCGGGAAGGCGGCTGCGAAGATCCACACCAGCCAGCCGAGGGCAGTCAGCGACATGCCGGCCTCGCCGTAGAACCCGATCGTCTCGATGAGGTTCCCGATCGCGTTCCACACCGCGTACGCGTAGAAGAGGCCTACGAGGCCCGAGATCGCGACCACGAGCCACAGCGGGCTCCTGCGGTGTCGGGGGACGGATGCCGCGGCATCCGTCGTCGTGTCGCTCATCGTCCCACCGCCCCGATCATGACGAAGGGCCAGGGCACGAGCAGAACCACTCCCGCCGCGAGCCACGCGAGCCGCACCCACGTGCGCGACGCTCGCGTGAGCAGGAACACCGTCGCGAACCACAGCGCGGGCGCGAGCACCGCGAGCCACAGACTGCCCTGATACATCGCGTCGGTCACGAGGAACGGACGCCAGCCCTGCAGTCGCTGGCCACCGATCAGCCAGCCGATCGCGAAGAGGGCGTACACGCCGCCCAGCACGCCGAGGACGATGAGCTCGGTGTTGCCCATCGGCGTTTTCTCAGCCGTCGCCTCGGCAGAGCCGACGTGCTCGCTCCCCTTGCCGACGGCCGTGTAGCCGTCGGGGAGCACCGCGGTCGCAGTGTCGGGCGGCTCGGCATCGCTCGGCGCGATGCTCTCGGCATCCGCGGGCCCCGCCTCGACGCCCGGCTCCGACGCCCCGAGATCGAGCGTGGGGTCGTCGTCACCGTCCCACGTAAGAGCGTCGTCGTCGCGTCCGGTCATCACGAGCCCAGCGTAGTGCGGCGCATCGGGGTGCGGGGAAGCCCTGCCGACGCCCGTGTCAGCCGAACAGCCGCACCGTCAGTGCGTGCCACGTCTCGGGCCCCACGACCCCGTCGGCCGGCGGCGCGAACAGGGACGGGAACTCGCGGACCGCCGCATCGGTGAGCGGGCCGAAGTCGCCGTCGACGGTCAGATTTGCGAGCAGCGTCTGCACCGCGCGCACGGCCTCTCCGATACCGCCCCGCCGGACCGACACGATGAGGCCCGGCCAGTCGAGCTGCCCGGTGCCTGCCGCAGGGCCGGCGGCGTGTCAGGTGAACCGCGGGCGATGCGACCGTGCGAACAGCGCGCGCAGCCAGACGCCGACGCCGGACGGCGTGTCGACGGTGGGGCGCCGCGGGGTGACGACGATGCCGCGGTCGACGAGAGTGCGCCAGACGTCGTGCTCGCGCCAGAGCGCCGCCGACCGCTCGCGGCTGATGCGGTCGGCCAGGATCAGGATGCTGCCGTCCATGGCCTTTCCTTTCTCGGGTGATCGCCGGGACCGGCGACGGATGCAATCAAGGAGCGTTCGCACCGCCTCCCTGATACCCGAGCAGCCGTCGGGCAGCCGTGTCAGAGCGCCGCGGCGACGGCGTCGCAGACGAGTGCCGGGTCGGTCACGTCGTGACCGTCACTGCCCCCGCCCGGCCCGGACCGCGCATCGAGCCCGGACCGCACACGCGCCGACAGATGAACCGCGTCGACGCCCGCCGCGAACAGCGCGGGAATGTCGGCGATCCGGACGCCGCCTCCCGCCATCACCTCGACGTTTCCCGAGCGAGCCGCGAATGCCGCGATCCGGTCGACTCCGTCGATCGATCGGGCCGCGCCGCCCGATGTGAGCACGCGGTCGACACCCTCGGCGACCACAGCATCGAACACGGCAGAAGGATCGGCCGCCGCGTCGATCGCGCGGTGGAAGACGAGCGTCGCCGAGTCTGCGGCATCCCGCCACCGGCGCACGGCGTCGCGATCGAGCCCGCCCGCCTCGTCGAGAGCCCCGACGACGACCCCGCCGGCGCCGCGGGCGACGCACGCGCGGATGTCTGCGGTGATCAGCGCGGCCTCGTCGGCGCTGTACACGAAGCCGCCCTCCCGAGGGCG
>NZ_RRYE01000167.1 GCF_004010105.1 Microbacterium sp. CPCC 204701 | reverse complement strand
AGCAGCTCGGTAGCTCGCTGGGCTCATAACCCAGAGGTCGCAGGTTCAAATCCTGTCCCCGCAACAGAAAGTCCAGAGGGCGTCCCCAGCAGGGGGCGCCCTCTGGCGTTGCGGCCATCCAGTGGAGCGGAGCGAGATCGTGACCGACACCGACCAGGTCGTGCTGCTCGACGACGATGCTCGCGTCATCGGTTCCGCGCCGAAGGGCGGCGTGCACGGTGCCGACACTCCCCTCCACCTCGCGTTCTCGTGCCACGTGCTCGATGCCGAAGGCCGCGTGCTCGTCACCCGACGCGCCCTGACGAAGCGCACCTGGCCCGGTGTCTGGACCAACTCCTTCTGCGGCCATCCGCGGCCCGGCGAGCCGCCGATCGCGGCAGTCCATCGGCGAGGGGAGTTCGAGCTCGGGCTCTCGCTCACGCGCGTCGAGCTGGTGCTGCCGCACTTCCGCTACCGCGCGACCGATGCGAGCGGCGTGGTCGAGAACGAGGTGTGCCCGGTGTTCGTGGCGCGGACCTCGGTGAAACCCGAGCCGAACCCGGACGAGGTCGCGGATGCACGGTGGGTCGAGCCCCCTGCACTCGGCGCCGCGATCGTGGCGACCCCGTGGGCGTTCAGCCCCTGGCTGGTGCTGCAGGCCCGCGAGCTGCCGCTCTTCGGAGCGGCCGGGCCGGAGCAGCGCTAGGCGGCCGAGCTTGGGTTGGGGGCCACTGCCGCGTCTTCGTCCTGCTCGCCGGTCCGACTTGCTTCCGTCGACCGTGCTGCTGCGGCACGAACCGCTTGTCGACCGGGCCGACGATGTGCGCCACGTCGGCTCTCCCGTCGAGTCCTCCGTGTCGCGGTACGCCACTTCCCCGCTGCACTGCGGGGCCGGTGCGCCCTCCTGTCGCGCGCCTACCCGCCGCTGGTTCGAGGCCACGCCCCCGAGGTCCGCGGTCCGCACACGCGCGAGGGCCGCTCCGCGCGTGATGCGCACGGAGCGGCCGTCGTCGCGAAGCGGTCTGGGCTACTGCTGAGCGCCCAGCTCGATGAGCCTCTCGACCGCGGCGGTGAGGCGCTCGTCGGCCGCGCCGTACGCGGCCCAGTCGCCGGCCTGGAGCGCCTCCTGGCGCTCGAGCATCGCCTGCTGCGCCGCTTCCAGGGCTGCCTGGTACTCGTCCGTCGGCACTTCGGGGTCGGGCGTCCCGCCCTCCTCCGGAGGCTCGGTGGGTTCGGGCTGAGGCGTCTCGCCCGGCGTAGGCGTGACCTCCTCGTCGCCCGTCTCAGCGCCCGAGTCGCCGTCGAACAGGACGTCAAGCGCCTCGCTCAGCGTGTCTTCGAATGCGATCTGGTCGCCGAACGCGACGAGCACCTTGCGCAGCTGGGGCAGCTGCGTGCCCTCGGCCGCCTGCACGTAGACCGGCTGTACGTACAGCAGGCCGCCACCGACCGGGAGCGTCAGCAGGTTGCCGTTGATCACCTCGGACTGGCCGATCGTGAGCACGTTGATCTGCTGCGACACGACCGGATCCGAGTCGAAGCGGTTCTGCACCTGGCCGGGGCCGGGAACGGTGGTGTCGGCGTCGATCTCGAGCAGCCTCAGCTTGCCGTAGTCCTCGCCCTTGACGCCGGCCTCGGCACCTGCGTTCGAATCGGCGGCGAGGTAGCCCATGAGCACGTTGCGGCTCTCGGCACCGGTCGCCGACGAGGGGATGAACGTCGTGAACATCGAGAACGACGGGCTGTCCTGACCCGGCATCTGCATCGTCAGGTAGTACGGCGGCTGCAGCGCGTTGGGGTTCTGCGGATCTTCAGGTGTCGCCCACGCGTTGTCGCGCTCGTAGAACGACTGCGCGTCGTCGACGTGGTACACCTGCAGCATCGCGCGCTGGACCTTGAACAGGTCGGTCGGGTAGCGCACGTGGCTCATGAGGTCGGCCGGCATCTCGCTGAACGGCTCGAGCGTCGACGGATACACGTTCTGCCACGCCTGCAGCAGCGGGTCCTCGGGCTCCCACGCGTACAGCGTGACCGAGCCGTCGTACGCGTCGACAGTCGCCTTCACCGAGTTGCGGATGTAGTTGATGTCGTCCAGCGCGAAGCGGGGCTGCGTGTTGGTCGAGTCGGCGATCGCCGCCGACAGCGGCACCGTCTTGGAGTATGGGTAGTTGGCGCTGAGCGTGTAGCCGTCGACGACCCACTTGATGCGACCGTCGACCACGGTGGGGTACGGGTCGCTGTCGAGCTCCAGATATGGGGCCACCTTCTTCACACGCGTGAGCGGGTCCCGGTCGTACAGGATCTGCGACTCGTCGTTCACGCCGTCGGCGAAGAGGATCTGCTCGGACTGGAACTTCAGCGCGTAGATGAGGCGGTTGAAGGCGTTGCCCACCGACGGGCCGCCGTCGCCTTCGAACGTCGTGCGCGGCCCGGCACTGCCGTCGGAGCCCGACGGGTAGTCGAGCTCGATCGGCGAGGCGCCCTCCGGCGCGCCGACGATCGAGTACTCGGGCGAGTTCTCGCCGAAGTACACGCGCGGCTGGAAGTCGGGGTTCTCTGACAGGAACCCGGTTGCCGGGATGCCCCGCTCCAGGAAGACCGGGTTGCCGTCGGCGGTGCGCTCATTGCCCGCGGCGGCGACCATGCCGTAGCCGTGCGTGTAGACGAGCGTCTCGTTGACCCAGGAGGATCCGGCGCCGAGCTGGTCGACGTTGAGTTCGCGCACCGAGACGATGGTGTCCTGCATCTCGCCGTCGATCTCGTAGCGGTCGACGTCGAGCGGATTGGTGAACTGGTAGTACGGGCGGTACTGCTCGAGCTGACGGATGGTCGGCCCGATGATCGCTGGATCCATGATGCGGATCTGCGTCGTGGTCGCCGCGTCTTCGCGCAGCTTCCCCGCCTCGGCGGTCGTCTCGGCGGTGAACTCGGTCTTCTCGAGCCCGTCGATGCCGAACGCCGCCTTCGTGCCGTCGATATTGCGCTGGAAGTACTCGCGCTCGTACACGTCCTGGTTCGGCTGCACCTGGAAGGTGTTGACCACCCAGGGGTAGCCGAAGCCGAGGACGATCGCCGAGACGATCAGCAGCGCCGTGGCGATGAGGGGGTAGCGCCAGCGGCCGATGACGGCGGTCACGAAGAACAGGATCGCGACGATCACGGCGGCGAAGGCGAGGATCGTCTGCCCCTGGATGATCGCGTTCGCCTCGGTGTAGCCGGGACCCGTGATGCGTCCGCCGGCACCGGGCTCGACGAGCGTCTTGTACCGGTCGAGCCAGAGGCTCACGCCCTGGACGAGCAGGTACAGACCCGCGATCACCGCGAGCTGGATGCGCGCGGACTTCGAGATGCGCAGCTCGCGCTGGCCGATCCGCACCGAGCCGTACAGGTACGACACCAGCGCCGTGACGAGCAGGCAGATGAGCAGCACCGCCGACGCGAAGCCGACCAGCGTGCCCCAGAACGGCATCGCGAACAGGTAGAAGCCGGTGTCCATGCCGAACTCGGGATCCCTGGCATCGGTGGCGACACCGTTGAACCACAGCCACGTGGTCTCCCACTGTGCCGACGCGGCGAACCCGGCGAAGAAGCCGAAGAAGACCGGGATGCCCCACATCGCCAGTCGCCGCAGCGGCTCGACGACCTCCTGGTAGCGGTCCAGCTGCGAGCTCAGCCGTGCGTACACGGGGCGGAGGCGATAGGCGAGCTGGATCGAGAGCCACACCGGCACGGCCATCCCGAGGAAGCCGATCACGAACATCACCACGCGCGCGACCCATTGCGTGAGGAGCACCGACTCGAACCCGAGCTGTTCGTACCAGAGCCAGTCCGCGTACAGGCTGGCGAAGACGAAGAACGCCACCACGAGGGCGGCGATGATCGCGAGGGTGATGGCGATGACGCGCCGGGAGCGGGAGGGTGTGGCCGGAGTCGGCACTGAGGTCGTGGTCACGGTCCCATCCTAGGCGGCGGGCGCCGAGCGGCAGCCCAGTCCGCGCTGAGCGAAATCCGCGAGAACGCTCTTCGTGGCGGGCTCACCCCGCCGCGCACGTCGGCAGCGCGCCGAGGTCGCCGTCCACGCGGACGGCGTCGAGCACCGACAGCGCGTCATCGAGGTCTTCGACCGCGAACACGCGCAGGTCGCCCGGGATGTTTCCGACCACCTCGTCGCAGTTCGCGTCCGGCGCGAGGAACCACTCGGCTCCGGCATCCCGCGCCCCCCACATCTTCTGGCGGATGCCGCCGATCGGGCCGACGTCGCCGTCGGCTGCGATCGTTCCGGTGCCGGCGACGACATCGCCCCCGTTCAGCGCCCCGGGGGTGAGGGTGTCGATGATGCCGAGCGCGAACATCATGCCGGCGCTCGGTCCGCCCACGTTGTTGAGCTGGATCGTCACGTCGATCGGGAACTCGTAGTCGGTGATGAGGTTCACCCCGATCAACCACGTCGACTCGCCGTCGACCGCGGACTCCTTCGGGGTCACCTCGACGGTCTGCTCGTCGCCGGATCGCTCGATGAGGAGCTCGACGGGTGTGCCGTCGCCGTCGTTGATGATCTCGCGCAGGGATGCGGCATCCGTCACGGTCTCACCGTCGGCTTCCAGGATGATGTCGCCTTCCTCGAGCACCCCCTCGGCGGCGGAGCCGTCCAGGAGCGAGTGGACCGACAGCTGCGCCACGATGTCGTACCCCAGCTCGGCGAGGGCCGCCGCGGTGGCCTCCTGCTGCGAGTCGACCATCATCGCGGCGCTCTCCTCGTTGCGCTCCTCGGTGCTCTGCCCCTCGGGGAAGACGGCGTCGATCGGCAGCACCGCCTTGCTCGGGTCGAACCACGCCGTCGCGAGCTCGAACCACGAGGGCGTCCGCTCGCGGTTCCCCTGCACCTGAACGGTGAGCAGATCCAGCGAGCCTTCGGTGGGGTAGGTCTCGGCCCCCTCGATCGAGATCAGCGGCACCTCCTCGCCGTCGGACGACTCGGCGCTGCCGAGCGTGTCGTACACAGGCCCCGGTCGCTGGATCACGTACGACGTGGGCAGGAAGGTGATGACGAGCAGCACGATCATGGCGACGGCGAGCGCCCAGACGCCGACGGCGGTGCGCCGCGACATGCGCTGCCGGGGCGCAGGCTCGATCGTCGTGTTCTCGTCGAACAGGGCCACGCGGGACCTCTCTTCCGTGCCTTGCGGTTCGTATGCCTGGTCGTTCGCGACCGGCGTAAGGCGTTCGGGGTCCTGGCCGGGAGTGCGACGGATGCTGCGACTAGCGTAGAGCGCGTGGGTCCCGACCTGCTGAAAGGCGGCTGAAGTGGCAGACGACGCGACCGGTGGCGGCGAGCACGGAGACGAGCGCAGTCCCGAGGACGAGTTCCAGGAGCTGATCCGGCAGCTCTTCGGCGGCGGGACCGGCGATCTGGATGCCGAGCAGCTCTCCCGGCTGTCGGGCATGAACATCGACCCCGCCATGATGCAGGCGGTGATGCGGCAGCTGCAGGGGGCGTTCGCGGGCGGTGGCGAGGGCGGCATCTCGTGGGAGATGGCGACCCGTCAGGCGCTGCACATCGCGAACCAGGACGGCCTCGGCGTGACCACGGGCCAGCGCACCGACCTCGACCAGGCCTTCGCCCTCGCGACGCTGTGGCTGAGCGAGGCGACCACGATCTCGGAGCTGCCCGCCCCGCCCCAGGTGATCACGCGCGGCGCGTGGGTCGAGGCCACACTGCCGGTGTGGCAGGAGCTCGCCGAGCCGGTCGCCACCAGCATCGCCGACGCCCTCACGTCGGCGCTCAGCGAGCAGGCCCCCGAAGACATGCAGGGGCTGGTGCAGGGCGCCGGGCGCCTGATGCGCACGGTCGGCGGATCGCTGTTCGCCTCGCAGCTCGGTCAGGTCGTCGGCAGCCTGTCGAAGGAGGTCGTCAGCGGCGGCGACGTCGGCATCCCGCTCATGCCCGACGGGCAGGCGGCGATCCTCCCCCAGAACTTCGCGGACTTCGGCCAGGGGCTCGAGGTGCCGGACGACCAGCTCGCCCTGTACGCGGCGACCCGCGAGCTCGCGCACGCGCGCCTGTTCCGCCACGCGCGATGGCTGCGCCTGCACGTGATCTCGCAGGTGACCGACTTCGCCCGCGGCGTCCACGTCGACACCGATGCCCTCGACGACCTCGCGTCGCGCTTCGATCCCTCCGAGCCCGAAGAGCTGCGCCGCGCCCTCGAGAGCGGAGTCCTGCTGCCGGCACGCTCGGAGGCGCAGAACGCCGCGCTGGCGCGCCTCGAGCACCTGCTCGCGACGATCGAGGGCTGGGTCGAGATCGTCACCGAGGACGCCACGTCGCGACTCCCCTCGGCTGCGCGGATCGCCGAGGCGGTGCGCCGCCGGCGCGCGGTGGGCGG
>NZ_RRYE01000166.1 GCF_004010105.1 Microbacterium sp. CPCC 204701 | reverse complement strand
GCAGGAGCCGGCGTGCACCCGGCCAGCGCGAGGCCGACGATCGCAGCGACGAGCGCAGCGCCGGCACGGGCGCGGGTCGTCGCGCGCGGGCGCCCGGGTGGGATCGGATGTCGGGACACGGGGAGAGTCTAGAGCGCACCCCGGAACCAGCCCGCCATCGCGTCAGAACGGCGCGTCCGCGTCGGTCGCGCGTTCGGGCGCCTGCGCGTCCCCGCCGACGAGGACGAGACGCTGCTCACCGCCGTCGCCGTCCGGCAGGACAGTCGTCGCAGCATCCGCGGACGACTCCACACCGGGTGCCGCCCACGCGTCGTCCGCCGCGGAGGGCGACCACGACGAGTCGCGTTCGGCACGAGCGGACCGATCGTCCTTCTCGAAAGTCGTCGTACCCCACAGCAGGTCGTGCCCGAGTGCTTCGGCGTCGATCTCGACGGAGATGCCCCGTCGCGTGCCGTTGTCCCATTCGCGCAGTCGCAGGCGTCCGGTCAGGATGACCCGGTCCCCCTTGCTCAGCGAGTGGAACGCGTGGTCGGCGAGTCCTCGGAACGCCGACACCGTGTACCAGTTGGTGCCCGCGTCGGTCCACGCGCCGGTGGCCCGGTCGTAGCGACGCTGCGCGCTGGCGACGCGGAACGTGGTGATCGCGACGCCCGCCGGCGTCCGCTTGAACTCCGGGGGCGTCGCGACGTTCCCGGTGATCGTGATGGTGTCGCTCATGTCGCATCCTCTCGTTGCGTGACCGAGGACGATCCCCGGTCCCGCCGGCGTCCCGTGCCCGAGGACGCCGGCGGTCCACCTACGATCGCGCCGCCGTGCCGTGAGGCGTGACGCGCCGATGCGATCTGGGGAAAGTCGGACACGGGCCGGCGCTGTGGAGGAGCGGCCGAGGGGCCGGGCGATGTCCGACCTCGAAGCTATCTTCGAATCGGAAGGAGAGAAGCATGACCACGACGATCGAAGCAGCACCTCATCGAGCACCCACCCTCGCACGTGGGACCGGACTCCGACTCGCGTCAGCCGCGCCGTCGCTCTGGCGGGTCCTCGACCGGTCCGGCCGTGTCCTCGGGCATCTTCAAGCCGTCCTCGACGGCAACGGAGTGAGGTTTCGCGCGCGCCGTTTCCACCCGGCATCCGGCGCGTTCCGCAATCTCGGCGACTTCTGGAGTCCCGACGACGCGGTCGACTGCCTGCGCTTCGCGCGGTGATCCTGCGTCAGACGAGCGCGCCGACGCGATCGAGGATGCCGGTCGGAGCGTCAGCCGTCACCCTCCCCCACACGTCGCCCAGCACCCGCACCGCACGGGTCAACTCGTCGGGCGGCGCCGTGAACGGCAGTCGCAGGTGACGGTCGTGGCCGCCTTCGATCGAGAAGCGGGGACCGGCACTGAGGAGCACGCCATGCGAGCGCGCCGCCAGCACCAGCCCGGAGCTGAGAGGCGCGTCCAGTTCGAGCCAGAGCGAGACTCCCCCGTGCACCCGAGGCACGCCCCAGGCCGGCAGTTCCTCACGCACCGCGCGCACCAGCGCATCGCGTCCCTCCCGCAGCAGATCCGAACGCTGCTCAAGGATCTCGGCGAACCCTGCCAGAAGCCGCGTGGCGACAGCCTGCTCGAACTCGGGCGTTCCGAGGTCGTGGGTCGGCCTCGCCGCCACGAGTCGCCGGATCAGATCCCCGTCGGCGCGCACCCAACCGACACGCAGACCGCCCCAAACGGTCTTGCCGAGCGACCCGATGCGCACGACGGTGCCCGGCTCGGAGCCCGCGAAGCCGGAGGCGACCGGTGGGCGGTCGATGTCGAGGTCGGCGGTGGTCTCGTCGAGCACGATCACCGCGCCGGCGCGCTCGCCTGCGAGCAGCAGGGCGTCGCGCTCATCTGCGGACATGCTGCGGCCCGTCGGATTCTGGAAGTCGGGCATCAGATAGGCCATCACCGGCAGCGTGCGGGCGAACGCCTGCTGGGCACGGTCCAGGTCCCACCCTTCACCCGTCGTCACCGGCACGCCGACGAGTCGAGCACCGGCGCCTCGCAAGGCGTCGACGGCGTGCGGGTACGTGGGCGTCTCGACGAGCACGCGATCGCCACGTCCGATCAGCACCGACGCGATGAGGTGGATCGCGCTCTGCGCCCCCGTGGTCACGAGCACCTCGCCGGGCCCGGTCGGGATGCCCCGCCGCGTGTACCGCTCGGCGATGGCGCTGCGCAGCTCGATGCGGCCCAGCACGTCGTATCCCACGCGGGCCACGAGTGCGGGCGCGGTGCTCGCGACCTCGCCGAAGACGCCCGCAAGGCCGGGCCACGCCGGCGGACTCGCCTGCTGCAGGTCGATCATTCCCTCGCGCGCGGTCGCTCGGCCGGAATCGCGCCTGCCGAGCGGCAGCGTGACGCTTCCAGACCCCCGAAGGCTCGAGATGTGCCCGGTGCCGCGCAGGCTCCGGTACGCCGCCGCGACCGTGCTCCGGCTCAGGTGCAGCGCGGCCGCCAGCTCGCGCTCGGCAGGAAGGGCCGTGCGCGGCGCGAGCCGGTTGTCGAGGCACAGCAGACGGATGCCGTCGGCCAGCGCCTCGTATGCCGGTTCGCGCGTGCGCCACCCACCGAGCGCGGCGGCGAGCGCGCGGGCTGAGACGCGTGAGTCCATGAGGCCAGCGTAGTCATATTGGACCGATGACCACGAGCCAATTCTGCGATTGGATGGTTCGCATGCCGCGTCGCGTGACTCAACTGCTGGTCGGACTCTTCCTCTACGGTGCCGGCTGCGCCCTCACGGTCGAGGCCGGACTCGGTGTCGACCCGTGGACAGTGTTCGCGCAGGGACTCTCGGTGCGCACCGGCGTCGGCATCGGGTGGATCACGAACATCGTGGGCTTCTTCGTGCTGCTGCTGTGGATCCCGCTGCGCCAGAAGCCCGGAGTCGGCACCGTCGCGAACATCCTGCTCGTCGGCACCAGCATGCAGCTCACCCTCGCCGTCGTCCCCCCGGTCAGTGGACTCTTCGCCCAGGTGGCGCTGCTGCTGGGCGGCATCGCGGTCGTGGCCGTGGCATCCGGTCTCTATATCGGCGCGCACTTCGGGCCCGGGCCGCGCGACGGACTCATGACGGGCATGCACGCGCGGCTCGGCTGGCCGATCTGGCTGTGCCGGGCCCTCGTCGAGCTCTCCGTGCTCGCTATCGGGTGGCTCCTGGGCGGCACCGTCGGCGTCGGTACGGTGCTGTTCGCCGTGCTCATCGGCCCGCTCGTGCATGTCGCGCTGCCGCTCCTCGACACGCGCCGCAACCCGCGAGCCTCGGCGGACGAGCCCGCCGAGGCGGCGCAGTCCGCCGCCTGATCGAGCGAAGGGCGCCGCGAGCCGAGGTCGCGACCCGGAGCAGGACGTCAGTGCTCGCGGAACTGCGGCCAATCGCTGCCCAGCGCCATGCGCGCGTGCAGCGCGCTCTTGGCGATCTCCATCGACGGGTAGGTGCCGGAGGCGCGGTCCGCGCCCGCCATCGTCACGGTGTAGCCGTCGTCGTCCTTTCGAATGCTTCCGACGACGCCCGACGGGCCGTAGGCGACCCAGAGGGCGCGGTGCATCTGCGTGGTGCTCATCTGCGAACTCCTTTCGGTACTTCCGTCACCGACGCTACGCCTGGGCACGCCCGGATGCCAGGGTCCGCTGCGCTCGCGCCCGACCCGGTACCCTGGGATACCACCCATCCCTCCGTAGCTCAGGGGACAGAGCGAGCGGCTTCTACCCGCAAGGTCGGGGGTTCGAATCCTCCCGGAGGGGCGACGGGCTCGGCGTAATGGCCGAGCCCGCTGTCTGGGGCCGTCAATAGGATGGAGCACATGGTGGGGGCATCCGACAACGACCGACTGGTCTGGATCGACTGCGAGATGACCGGGCTCGACCTCGCGGTCGACGAACTGGTCGAGATCGCCGTCGTGGTGACCGACTTCGAACTGCGTCCCCTCGACCCCGGATTCCACATCGTGATCAGGCCCGACGCGTCGGCGCTCGAGAACATGAGCGAGTTCGTCACCAACATGCACCGTCACTCGGGGCTCCTCGACGAGATCCCGAGGGGCGTGAGCGTCGCGGACGCCGAGTTCCAGGTGCTGGAGTACATCCAGCGATTCGTGCCGCAGGAGGGCAAGGCGCCGCTCGCGGGCAACACGATCGGCACCGACCGCATGTTCCTCGCGAAGTACATGCCGCGCGTCGACCGGTGGCTCCACTACCGCAACGTCGATGTATCGAGCATCAAAGAGCTCTCGCGACGCTGGTACCCGCGCGCGTACATCCACGCGCCGGCCAAGGACGGCGGCCACCGCGCGCTCGCCGACATCCTCGAGTCGATCCGTGAGCTGGCGTACTACCGTCAGGCTGTCTTCGTCCCGGAACCTGGTCCGACAAGCGACGGTGCGCGTGCGGTGGCGGCCTCGATCGTGTCGTCGTTCGCCCCCGAGGTGTGAGAGAATCTTCTGGTTGCCCGCGCAGGCGGGAGACATGGTGGGTATAGCTCAGTTGGTAGAGCACCTGGTTGTGGTCCAGGGGGTCGCGGGTTCAAGTCCCGTTACTCACCCCAATCCCTCCGGAGGGGACGCACGGCGTGCGCCTCGATCGGGTCGGGGCGAGGCACCATGATGGAGATGGATGCCGCGACCTTCGAGCAGCTCGTGATCGACGAGCTCGACGCCCTCCCCGACGACATGGTCGAGGGGCTCGACAACATCGTCTTCGTGGTCGAGGATCGCCCCGAGGACGGCAGTCTCGATCTGCTCGGGCTGTACGACGGGTGGGCCCTCACCGAGCGAGAGCGCTACGGCGTCGGCGAGCTGCCGGATCGCATCATCGTGTACCGCGAGCCGCACCTCGCCGCCTGCGACGACGAGGACGCGCTGCGCGACGAGATCCACACCACGCTGGTGCACGAGATCGCCCACTTCTACGGCATCGACGACGACCGGCTCCACGAACTGGGGTGGGCATGATGACCCCGATCACGACACCCGCAGTGGAGGAGCGCACGGATCGCCGTGAGACGGCCGACCCCGAACGGCTATGGCAGACGGTCGTGTGGGACGATCCGGTGAATCTCATGAGCTATGTGACGTACGTGTTCCGCGAGTACTTCGGACTCCCCCGGGGCGAAGCCGAGCGACTGATGCTCGCCGTCCACAATGAGGGGCACGCCGTTGTCGCCGAAGGGCCCCGCGAGAAGATGGAGATGCACGCACAGGCCATGCACGACTACGGCCTCTGGGCCACGGTGCGGCGGGCTCCGCGATGAACGCGCGCATCGTCGTGCTCGAGCTCTCGCGCATCGAGGCCGCGCACCTGGCACGGCTCGTCGTGCAGTTTGGAGACCTTCTCCAGGACTCGATCGCCGATGACGAAGATCCGGCGATCGCACGGCTGGTTCCCGCCGCGTACGTCGATGAGGAGGCGGCGCGGGAGTTCCGCAGGCTTACCGAGGCGGATCTCCTCGACCGGCGTCGCGACGACGCCGAGCGCGTGCTCGCATCGCTGGGTGACTCCGCGGCGCTTCCCGAGGATCTCGACGACCCCGCCCTCCTGGAGCAGGCCCAGGTCCGGCTCGACCCGCTGACGGCACGGGCGTGGCTGCGGACGCTCGCCGCGATCCGCCTGGTCCTCGCCAGCCGCCTCGGCATCGAAGTCGCAGAGGATCACGACCCGGACGATCCCCGATTCGGGATCTACGACTGGCTCGGGTATCGGCTCGACGGTCTCGTCGCCGCCGTCGACATCGACTGAGGCGGCTCGGCCGGGCGCGTCATCCGCCCCGCAGCGTCGGTCACGGCACCGCGAACACGTGTGTGGCCAGCCGAGCGGGCTCGTCGCGCTGGAGATGGCGCTCCTCTTGTCGAGCCCATCGCTCCCAATGCGGGCGGTACCCGTCTCCGTCCCGGACGAGCGCGCGCTGCCGGCGGGACGCCGTCGGCGACTCGAGCCACACCCGCACGTCGCCCAAACCTGCCGTCGCGGGAGTCAGTATCCCGACGCCCTCCACGATCAGCGGCAGTGCCGGATCCACCGCATGAGCTTCGGCGGGAGCGCCCACGTCCCAGTCCCACCGCTGCCAGACGCCCATGAGCCCACGAGCGTGCGGCACGAGGATCTGCTCCCGGGCGAGTCCCACACCCTCGTCCAGACCGTCCCACCCGGGATAGATCGAGTCGAGGGCGACCGACTGGACGCGTCCCGGCAGCGGCCACCGTGCGACCAGGGTGTGCGCGAGCGACGACTTGCCCGCACCGCTGCGTCCGTCGACGAGCACGACGGGGTTGGATGCCGCGACAGCCGTCACCGCGCGGACCAGGTGACCCACGGCGGCGTCGAGGGCAGTCGCGACCGGGTCGGCGCTACTTCTTGAGGGCGC